>NZ_JBMFSR010000011.1:0-31745 GCF_049967455.1 Caldisericum sp.
TTGAGGGGGCGATTTGTTGCCCCCTCAAAATGGTTGTCATTCCGAAGTGGCGTAGCCACGAGGAATCTCCTCTGTTAGAAATTTAGGAAAAACAGAATTATTTGAATTTCTAAATTGGTTAATGAGAAATATCCTTTATTGAATATTTAAAGAATTTTTTGATATAGATCCTCCCAATTTGGATTAAACTCAGTTATAAGTCTAACTTTCTTTTCTCTTCTAAAATCTTTTAGTTGTTTTTCTCTTGTTATTGCATTAATTGGATCATTATAAATCTCATAGTATACAAGTTTATTAACATTATACTTCTTTGTAAAACCATCAATGAATTTATTCTTATGTTCATATGTCCTACGTTTTAAATCATTAGTAATACCAACATATAGAACATTGTTATATTTGTTTGATAGGATATACACATAGAATTTCTTTTCTTCCATTTTAAAGTGATTATATTAAAAACTATTGAAATTGAAAAGAGGAGATTGCTCACTTACTCGAAGGGGTAAAATTCCCCCTTCGAACTTCCCAAAAGGAGGAGAATCCTCGTCACTTCGTTCCTCGGATTGACAATTTTTTGGTGTATTTTTGGGGTATTGAGCGCTTCAATTTCTTCTTAAATTGGGTTTTCTATATTTTTCTAATTATTGTATAATTTGGAAAAATGGGAGTGGTTATGGAAAAGATTGAAGAACTTACAAGGGAAGTTTGTGAGGAACTTATAAGACCAAAAGAGAAGGATATAGAGGAAAATGGACTTTATATTCCTGAAACACTTTCAAAACTGGGAGAGCTTGGTTTTTTTGGTGTAAGTTTTCCAAGAGAGTATGGAGGCGTTGGGCTAACCTTTGAGGAAGCTGTAAAATCATCAATTATTCTATCCTCTTATACAAGCACGATTTCAATGATTATTGGGGCACATCAACTTGCAAGTTTGTCAATTTTTCTTTTCGGGTCTGATACCCTTAAGCAAAAATATCTTTCACAACTTAACAAAGGAAGATTAATTGGAGCATTTTCTCTTACAGAACCTCATGCAGGCTCTGACCCATCTTCAATAAAGACTACCGCATTTCTTAATGGCGATTATTATATTTTGAATGGCACAAAGGCATTTGTAACAAATGCAGGACTTGCAAATCTCTATGTGATTTTTGCAAAGACAAATCCAGAAAGTGGGGCAAGAGGAATCTCTGCATTTGTAGTTGAAGGAGATTCAGAAGGGCTTGCTGTGGGGCATAAGGAAGAAAAAATGGCGCTTCCATACTTACCAAATGCAGCACTTGTCTTAAAAGATGTAAAAGTTCCAAAGGAAAACCTAATAGGAAGAGCAAATCTCGGTTTTATTGTTGCAATGAAGACACTTGAGCTTGGGCGAATTCTAACTTCTGCAGGGGCAGTGGGGCTTATGGAAAGAGCACTTCACGAATCGATAAAATATGCAAAAGAGCGAACACAAGGAGGACAACCAATTTCAAACTATCAAATTATACAATCATATTTGGCCGAGATGAAAACTCTTTTAGAAACTTCGCGTGAGATTGTTTTAACTGCCGCAAGGAAGAAGGATTCAAACTCACCCGACTTAGGGCTTTATTCTTCAATTGCAAAATACTATGCAACAAAATCTGCAGTGGATGTGACACGTCTTGCAACACAGATCTTTGGTGGCTACGGCTATGTGAAAGGTTATACTGTGGAGAGACTCTATAGAGAGGCAAAAATGTATGAGATTGTTGAAGGCACAAATGAAATTCAAAAACTAATAATTGCAAATAACATTTTAAAGGGGTGAAACTATGTATATTGTAATTTCAGGAAACATTGGTGCAGGTAAAACTTCATTAGCGCAGATTATTTCAGAGGATCTTGGGTTCTCGGTTTATTTTGAAGATTTCCATTCGAATCTCTTTTTAAAAGATTACTACCAAGATATGAAGAGATGGGCCTTTGCAACTCAAATTAACTTCCTTGCGCTTCGTTATGAGCAAATCGTCCATCACATGTTATTATCAAAAATCCCAGCAGTTTTGGATAGGTCCATATACGAAGATAGAGAGGTTTTTGCAAAATCGCTATATGAAGAGGGCTTAATGACAAAAGAGGAATGGACCGTTTACGATAAACTTTACAATCTTATGGTGACTCATTTACCAACACCAAATCTTCTTATATACCTTGAAAAAACTGTTGATGAGCTTTTGAGAAACATCGCAAAAAGAGGTCGTGATTTTGAAAAAATTCCTCGAGAATACCTTGAAAGTCTTGATAAAAGATACAAAGAATTCTATGCAAATTGGCACTTTCCAAAGATAAAGATAACAAACGATATATATGATAATAGAAAAGAAATTATTGAGCGCGTGAAGAATGCTCTGTATAATGCAGTTTATTAGGAGGTGTTTTTGATTATTTCAATTTCTGCATCAAAATTGAAGGAAAACCTTTTAAAAGTACTTGATGATGTTGAAAAAGGAGAAGTTTATGCCGTTATAAGAAAGAGCAAAATTGTCTCAGTTTTGATTGATTATGAAACCTTTGAAGCCCTTAAAGAGGCTTATGAGATTTTGCAAGATAAGGAACTTTTGAAAAAATACCTTGATGAAAATAAAGATAAATGATGAGTTTGTTATAGAGTTATTCGGTAGAAAGAAGGTCTTTAAACTCAAAGGAGTCCCGTTTTTTGAGTTTGAATTTCTACCCAAACGGCCTTGTATTTCCTTTATTATACTTGCCGCAAAAGATTTTTCTTCGAAGAAAATTAAAGATATTATCTCAGTTATTGAATCTCTTAAACAAAAATACATATTGGATATTGTCATCGTTGTTTCTAATGAGAAGGATTTAGATGAACTTCAAAGGGTCTTCCCTAAGTCTTTTTATAAAGTTAATATCTCTGATGCTTTGGAAAACCCTGTTTTTTCTTCAGTTAAATGTGGTATTAGGGCTGTTTCTCCTTATTCAATAGGTGCAGTTTTAATATTCGCAAATCGTCCGTCTTTAACCCCTGATGTTTTAGAAAAGTTAATTTATGCAATTCAAAAAGGGAATCTTATCTCTATCCCAATAAAGGATAATAAGAGAACACACCCTATTGCATTTTCATCTTTACTTTTTAATGTAATAAAAAATCTACGCAAAGAAAAAGGTATTCCTTATATGCTAAGAAAGTATAGAGAAAATATCTCTTATGTAGAAATCTAAAGTAGTTAAACTAACTTGATCTCTTTAAGAAATTCTTCTAAAAATTTAGTGTGGACTTTATTTTTTGTAAATTCTTCAGTTTCAAGGAGTTTTCTATGGAGCGGTATATTTGTTTTAATTCCCTCTATCCTTACTTCCTCGAATACTCTTTTTGCTGTTTTTAGTGCCTCTTCTCTTGTATTTCCCTTTATAATGAATTTTGCAAGAAGTGAATCAAAGAAAGGTGGCACAGTGTATCCCTCAAATATGTGGCTGTCTATTCTAACATTTCTTCCCAAAGGTAAGTGAAGATTACTGATCTTTCCAAAGGAGGGTTTGAAATTATCAAAAGGATCTTCGGCATTTATTCTAAATTCAATTGCATGTGTTGTGGTTTTTATGTCTTTCAAAAGGATCTTTTCTCCTTGCGCAATTTGTATTTGCATTTTTACAAGGTCAAGTCCTGTTGTCTCTTCGGTTACAGGGTGTTCTACCTGTATTCTTGCGTTCATCTCCATAAGGTAGTGTTGCCCATTTAAATAGAGAAATTCAACTGTTCCAAGGTTTGTGTATTTTATCGCTTTTGCAAATTTTATTGCATCTTCCATAATCTTTAAAGTTTCTGATTCTTTTAATTGTGCTGGTGCTTCTTCTATTACCTTTTGATGGTTTCTTTGAATGGAACACTCTCTTGTGCCAATAGCGTAAACATTCCCATATTCATCGCCTGCAATTTGAACTTCAATATGTCTTGGGTTTTCAAGATATTTTTCGATGTATATGGCATCCTTTCCAAAGGAGGCTTTGGCTTCACTTTTTGCAATTGGGAATAATCTTACAAGTTCTTCTTCATTGTTTACAACTCTTATTCCTTTTCCTCCACCGCCTGTTGCTGCTTTAAGCATAATTGGGTATCCAATTTCTTTTGCAACCTTCTTTGCGATATCAAGGTTTTCAATTGGTTCTGTTGTCCCAGGAAGTATTGGTATTCCAATTGAACTTGCTATTTTCCTTACATTTGCCTTGTTTTTAAGTTGTTGCATTGCTTCAGGTGTGGGTCCGATAAATTTTATTCCGTGATCTTCCACAATTCTTGCAAACATAGGATTTTCTGATAAAAAACCGTATCCAGGATGTATGGCATCTACCTTAAGGAGAGTTGCGGCACTCATTATATTTGGAATGTTAAGATAAGAATCTTTTACCCCTCCTTTTCCTATGCAAATTTTTGTTTTGGCAAGTTGAGTTGGAAGTGCATCTCTATCCTCGTAAGCATATACAAGTACTGGTTCGATGTCCAATTCACGGAGGGCCCGTATGATTCTTAAGGCAATTTCCCCTCTGTTTGCAATAAGGACTTTTCTAATCTTCATAGATCTCCTCTAACTCAAAAAGTGGAGTTTCGACTTCTACCATAGAGGAATCTTCAGGGAAAATTCTTAAAACTTTTCCCTTCTTTTCTGCTTGTATTTCGTTCATTATTTTCATCGTTTCTATAATGCATAGCGTTTGACCTTTCTCTACTACATCGCCTACTTCTACATATGGCTTTGCATTGGGGTTTGGTTTCCTGTAAAATACACCAACAAGAGGCGATTTAACTATAAAGGTATTGGGATTGCTTGATGTTGTGGGCTCTTCCTCTTTTTTGTTTGTTTTTTCTGTATTAGAAGGCGGATTCATAGAGTTTAAAGAATCTTCCTCAAATTTGAAATAAATTTTCAGTCCCTCTAATTCAAGATTAAACTCCTTAATTTTATTTTCTTTTGCAATCTGAATAATTTCTTTAATTTCCTTTGGTGTAATTTCTTTATTCTTCACGATAAACCCCCATTTTTAAAAATTTCTCCTTTCTCATATGAAGGAGTGTTTCAGTGGGTATTTTGACCAATTCTATAAGATTTTTTTCAAGGGCATCTCCTACATTTTTAATGGTCTCTTCTTTGAAGCGGTGCGCTCCTCCGTATGGCTCTTCAATAATTTCATCTATAACATTGAGTGCTTTTAAGTCCTGCGCCGTCAATTTTAAAGATTTTGCTGCTTCTTTTGATTTGCTTGCATTACCAAAGAGTATTGAGGCACACCCTTCAGGAGAAATAACCGAGTATATGGAGTATTTAAGCATAAGTATTCTATCTCCTATTCCTATGCCTAAGGCTCCTCCGCTTCCTCCTTCTCCTATAACAACAACAATGATAGGTGTCCTTATATTAAAGAATTCCATTAGATTTGTTGCAATCGCTGAAGCAATGCCTCTCTCTTCTGCTCCTTCTGTTGGATTTGCCCCAGGTGTATCAAGAAAAGAGATGATTGGTGCCTTGAATTTTTCGCTTATAAGTTTTGCAACCCTTAGCGCCTTTCTATATCCTTCTGGATTTGCCATACCAAAATTTACGCTTAACTGTTCTTTGAGATTCTGTCCTTTTCTATGACCTAAAACACCTACTACTTTTCCGTTAAATTTTCCGATACCAGTGATAATGGAAGGATCGTCACCGAAGCACCTATCACCGTGAATTTCTACAAAATCGGTGAAAAGTGATTGAATATAGTCTTCTGAGTGAGGTCTTTCAGGATGTCTTGCAATCTCTACAATATCAAATGGCTCTAATTTAGAATATATTTCTTTTAATGTTTTATTAAAACTCTCTTTAAGAGATAAATCTTTTGGGTTTCTCTCCATTGCAAGATATATCTTTTCAAGATCCTTCTCAAATGAAAGAAATTTTGTGTTCATGGCAGAAACTCCAACAATTTTGTAATTTCTTGTTTAAGGTTTTGTCTTTCAACAACCATATCAACAAAACCATGTGATAAGAGAAACTCGGCTGTTTGGAAATCTTCTTTGAGTTTCTTTTTGGTTGTTTGTTCAATTACTCTTGGTCCTGCAAACCCAATCATCGCTTTTGACTCTGCAATAATAATATCTCCAAGCATTGCAAAGCTTGCGGTCGTTCCGCCGTAGGTTGGATTTGTAAGTATAGAGATGTAAAGTTTACCATTTTTCTTATAATCATTTATTGCAGCACTCAACTTTGCCATTTGCATCAAAGAGATAATTCCTTCTTGCATCCTTGCACCACCTGAAGCAGAAACTACAATGAGGGGAAGATTATTTTCTATTGCGTAATAAACAAGGCGTGTTAGTTTTTCACCCATTGCAGCTCCTAAGCTTCCTCCAATATATTCAAATGCAAGCACGCCAAGTGCAACGTTTATTCCGTTTATCGTACCCTCCCCTGTTATAATGGAAGAGCTATATCCGCCATTTTTTTCTATTTCATCAATCTTTGCTCTGTATGGTTCTTTATCTACAAAATTAAGCGGATCATCTGATTTGATATTTCTGAATAGTTCCTTAAAACTTCCATTATCTAAAAGATATTCTATACGTTCTTTTGCTGTAAGTCTAAAGTGATAACCACAATAAGGGCATACCTTTTTGTTTTCAATAAGTTCTTCATAGTACAAAAGTCTTTTACAACCATTACACCTTATCCATTCTTTGCTTTCGTTTTTAGTTATAACCTTAACTATCTTTTTCATATCGAAGCAATTATATCAAATTTTCCAAAAAATCCAAAATATGCAAAAATAAACGTGTTTTTCTGGATTTATCAAAGCAATTTTTAAGGTTATTGCTATTTAACTTACTTCCTTGGGTTAAAATTTTCTTATTGACTTTATTTAAACTTTTGCTATATTTAATTAGTTAGGCTTAATTTTTTAGAGAAAAATTTAAATTAGGAGGTTGAGATATGCGTACCACATTTAACCCACACAATAAGCATATTAAAAGGAGCCAGGGCTTTAGGGCGAGAATGAAGACAAGAAGTGGAAGAAATGTGCTTTCAAGAAGGAGAGCACACGGAAGGAAGAGACTTATAACGGTATAGTGAAGCTGTGGGAAAGGCTTAACGAAAAAGAGTTTGAGAACGTCTATAAGAGCGGTAAAAAATTTCATGGAAGATTCATTGTGGTTGTTGCCTCAGATGCGGTTAAAAAGAAAGTTGGATTTGTTGCCTCTAAAAAGATTGGTAAATCGCATGAAAGAAATCGTGCAAAAAGATTGATGAGAGAGGCCTTTTTGAAATTAGAACCAATTTTACCAGAGGATTACAGTTTTGTGCTTATTGCAAAGAATACAATTAAGGGACTTAAAATGCCCGATGTCCTCAACGACCTTGAGGGCATCATTTTTCGTTTTAAGAAAGGTATAGATGCTTCAAAGGAGGCGCATTAAATGAAGAATCTCCTACTTTCGGTTTTGAAGTTTTATAGGAAATACATATCGCCTCTTAAACCACCAACCTGTAGATTTACCCCTACTTGTTCTGAATACGCAATAGAGGCAATAGAAAAGTATGGTGCAAAAAAAGGCGGATTTTTAGCGATAAAGAGAGTTTTAAGGTGTAATCCCTTCTTCCCTGGAGGGAATGACCCTGTTCCTTGAGGAGGATATGATGAAGAAGATTTTGTTTGTATTTGGTTTTGTGCTTTTGCTTTCAGTATTTTTAACAGGTTGTGCAACAAGCCCTTTTCCTAAAACAACTGAGCCTGGAGTAATTGTCCAGGTAGTAGCAACGGGAAGACCTCTGGAAAATATTCCTGTGGGCTTGAGAGTCGTAAATAACACACCTGATCCAATTCTTGATGTTACAGTTAAACTTGTTTCAATTAATGGAAATGAGGATCTTAAGCCTTTTGAACTATGGAAATCTACAAGAGAACTTTCTATAAAGGATGTTTCTAAGACAAGTGTAATTGATGCAGGAAAAGATGCTACATTTACTTTCTACATCACAAGTTATACGGAAATTGAGCCTAAACCTTACCCCATAAAATTTGCGGTAACTTATAAAGATGCAAATGGAAAAATCACAACGATCGATAAGGAAGCAGTGATAAACGTTGTTCCTGTAGGTGGATTATACAAGGCAATGCGCTTTATAATTGAGGCAATTAATAAGGTAACAAAGAATTATGGGCTTGCAATTATTGTCCTTACAATTCTTATAAAACTCATTACTCATCCTTTGACGCGATATCAGTTCAAATCTACGGCAAAGCTCCAGGAAATACAGCCAGAGCTAAAAAAGATTCAGGAAAAATACAAAGATAATCCCCAAAAGCAGCAACAGGAGATAGTAAAACTATACAAAGAAAAAGGCGTAAATATGTATGGAGGGTGTTTGCCAGTTCTTATACAGTGGCCACTCCTCATTATCCTGTATGGAGCGCTTATGAACTATGCGCCCTTCAATAACGCAAGATTCCTTTGGCTTTCTAACTTGAATGTGCCCGATAAATACTATATTCTTCCTGCACTTGTATTTCTTTCAATGTTCTTACAATCAAAAACTTCTCAATTACCTGGCACTGAAATGGATCCAAATACGAAGATGTTTATGTACTTCTTGCCCATTATATTTGCAGTGTGGGCTGTAAGTTGGCCTCCGTCAGTATTGCTTTACTGGATAACCTTCTCGCTTGTTGCAACATTTGAACAGTATCTCATCATAAGGTCTCTTGAAAACTTTAAAAAGATGGCTTTAGAGGAACCAAAAGAGGTTATTAAGAAAGAAAAAAAGGAGAAGTAGTATGAGTGATTTTGTTGTTGAATTTGTTAAAAATATTTTTGAGAAACTGGGAGAATCTCCCCAAATTGAAGCAGGAAAAAAATTTGGTGGCTATTATGTGAATGTGAGGAATCTATCAGATAAAGGTCATTACATTGGCTATGATGGCACGGTTTTGAGGGCAATCCAATTTATAGTAAATGTTTATGCTCATAAGGTTGATAAAAACTTTCCAACAGTCATTCTCGATATCGATGGCTATAAGGGTAAGCAATACGAAAGGTTAAAGACTATTGCAATTGAAGCGGCGTTGAAGGCAAAAAGACTTCGAGAACCTGTGGAATTGCGTCCTATGTCAGCACAGGCAAGGCGTATAATACACCTTACTCTTAAAAATTATCCTGATATTTGGACTCACAGTGTTGGGAAAGAGCCAAGAAGACGCGTTATTGTAGACATTAAAAAGTGAGCGATACAATTGTTGCAATTTCTACTCCTCGTGGTTTTGGAGGAATTGGTGTTATTAGGCTTTCAGGCGATAAGGCGCTTGAATTAGCAGAGAAGATTTTTAATAAAAGGATTGAGATGCCCCGTTATGCATACTACGGGGCTATTTCTATTGAAGGAACACCAATTGATACGGGGATTGTGATTTATTACAAAAAACCTCATTCGTACACTGGTGAAGATGTTGTTGAAATTTCAATGCATGGTGGGATAAAGAATCTTGAGATGGTTTTAAACTACCTTATTTCCCTTGGTGCGCGTCTTGCTGAAAAGGGGGAATTTACCCGAAGAGCAGTTGAAAACGGCAAAATGGATATATTTGAAGCAAATGCAGTTATTGAACTTATTGAGGCAAAAACCGAAAAAGGCGTGCTTCTTGCTTCTTCAAGACTTTTTGGTAAATTAAGTAAGGCTGTTATGAGCATAAGAAACAAGATCCTTGAGGTTAATTCTCATATAGAAGCAACCATTGATTTTCCTATGGATGTTGAAGAAATACCAGAAGAAACTTTAAGGCAATCGCTTCATGAAATAAGGGACAGTATTGAAAAACTTCTTTCTACATATAAAGATTCAAGAGTTGTTATTGACGGTGTCCGCATTGCGATTGTTGGGAAGCCCAATGTTGGGAAATCGACACTTCTTAATGCGCTTCTTAAATTTGAGCGTGCAATTGTTTCTGAAATCCCTGGAACAACAAGAGATACAATTGAAGAGATGATAAACTTCTATGGCTTTCCTGTTAAAATTATTGATACCGCAGGGATAAGGGAATCAGAGGATATCATAGAAAAAATGGGCGTTGAAAGAAGTAAACATGCCATAGAAACAAGCGATTTAATTCTCTTTGTGTTTGACGCATCAACTCCACTTCAAGAAGATGACCTTGAACTTGTAAGGTTTACAGAAGGAAAAATGCGTATAATTGTCCTCAATAAAAGTGATCTTCCAAAGGCTCTCACAAAGGAGGAGCTTTCGAAACTTTTCCCAAATGAGCCTATCATAGAGATATCTGCACTATTAAGGGAGGGAATTGATGAAGTTGAAGGTGAAATAAAGAATAAACTATTGAATATTGATGTTGATTCAATACTTGTTTCAAATAAGGTTGAGCATGATTTACTTTCTAAGGCGCTAACACATGTGAATAATGCAATTAAGAATCTTGAGACAGGAACACTTGATCTTGTTTCAGAGGAGTTAAGGGAAGCAATCGAAACATTAAGTGATGTAAGTGGAGAAAATATAGGCGAGAATGTTTTAAATGCAATATTTGAAAGATTTTGCATTGGCAAGTAGTATTTGAAAAAAGAGCTTTTAATGTAATAATATTGTATGGTGCTTTTATACCTAAAGGAGGTTAAAGATGCAAGAGGTAATTGAAAGAGCCCTTTTCCAAGCAAAGAAGTTAGGTGCAACCTATGCAGATGTGAGGCTCATTGAAAGGGAAGAAGAAGATATAACTGTCTCAAATGGTAAAGTTGAGGGAGTTAAGAAGCGGCTCACAAAAGGATTTGGTGTGCGGGTTATTGTGAATGGTGCGTGGGGATTTTTTTCTTCTTATAATGTAACACCCGAGGAAGGGGAACGTGTTGCAACAGTTGCTGTCGAAATTGCAAAGGCATCAGCGATGACTAAAATTGAAGATGCACGTCTTGCCCCAATTGAAATTTATCAGGATAAGGTTCATGAGCCTATAAAAATTGATCCATTTTCAATTCCACTTAACAAGAAAATAGATTTTATGCTTTCGCTTGATAAATTAATGGAAATGCCTGGAATTGTTGTAAGGTCATCTTTGATGCATTTTTCGAAAGAATTAAAGACTTTTGCATCTTTAGAAGGTGCATTTATTGAGCAGGAGCGTATTGTAAGTGGTGGTGGATTGCAGGCAATTGCAACCGATGGAAGAGAAATACAAACAAGGAGTTATCCAGCATCTTTTGGTGGTGATTATGCTCGGAAGGGATACGAGTTTATTGAGGAAATGAAGTTGGAGGAAAATGCAGAACGTATTGCAAAAGAAGCACTTGCTCTTCTTAAAGCAAAACCTGCCCCAAGTGGAGTTATGGATCTTGTTATTGGGCCTTACCAAATGGCACTGCAACTGCACGAATCTGTGGGGCATCCAACGGAACTCGATAGAGTTCTTGGAGAAGAAGCCTCATTTGCAGGTACATCATTTCTAACACCTGAAAAACTGGGAAATTTCCAATTTGGTTCAAAATACGTTAATATTGTTGCTGATGCAACTTTGGATTATGCCTTAGGAGGGTTTGCCTACGACGATGAAGGGGTTAAAGCAAAGAAAATCTATCTTGTAAAAGAAGGGCTATTTGTAGGATACTTGAATTCTCGTGAAACTGCATTTAGGTTAGGTCTTGAACCGATGGGTGCAATGAGAGCAGATGGATGGAATAGACAGCCAATAATAAGGATGACAAGCATTAATCTTGAGCCAGGTAATTTCACTTTGGAAGAGCTTATTGGAGGTGTTGATAATGGTCTTCTTATTGATGTAAATAAATCTTGGAGTATTGACCAAAAGAGATTGAACTTCCAGTTTGGTACTGAAATTGGTTATGAAATAAAGAATGGAAAGATTCAGGATATGGTGAAGAACCCAAGCTATTCAGGCATAACATATGAATTCTGGAGAAACCTTGATGGTGTTGGAAACGAGAGTTATTACCACGTTTTAGGTTTGCCGAATTGTGGCAAAGGGGAGCCAATGCAAGTTATGGAAGTAAGCCATGGCTCAAGTTATGCAAGGTTTAGAAATGTTAAAGTGGGGGTAAGACATGAATAAGGAGAGAATCTTAGAAATTTTGAATTATGTTGTTAAAAATACACAAGCTGATGAAGTGGAAGCAGTTTTAATGGGTGGAGAAACATATCTAACTGGTTTTGCGAATAACTATATCCATAGAAATGTTGGAGAAGAAAGTTATGAACTTAATGTAAGGGTTGTACTTGGAAAAAAGATTGGTGCATCTTCTACATCAAACTTAAGCGATGAAGCGATAAACGGCGCAATTCTAAATGCAATAAATATTGCGAAACTTCAAAAGGAAAATCCTGATTTTGTAAGTTTACCTAAAAATTACCCTGGTGATAATGAATTTATTTTTGTTTCCGAGATTCCAGATGCCGAAACCCGTGCAAGCATTGTTAAAAAACTTGTTGATGCATCCAAAAAGTATGGTTTTACTTCTTCTGGTAAATTTGAAACTGAAAGATTCCAACTTGCCGTTAAGAATTCGTTGGGTGTTGAAAGGTATATGGAAAGAACCGCTTCAACTTTGAAAAATATTGTGATGACAGACACTTCTTCAGGATTTTCTGAGGTTAGCAAAAAAGATTTTAGAGAAATAGCTATAGATAATGTTCTTGAAGAAAGTCTTGAAGTTGCAAGAATGGCGCAAAATCCTATTGCAATAGAGCCCGGAAAATATGAGGTAATACTTTCTCCATATGCGGTTCATGAATTTTTGTCATCTATGAAATACCTTTCTCTGAGCGCAAAGAATGTTGAGGAAGGGACAAGCTTTATGAAGGGTCATTTTGGAGAGAAGATGTTTCCGGATTTAATAACTCTTTTTGATGACGGCAAATCAGATGAAACATTGAAAATGGGTTTTGATTTCGAAGGTGTTCCAAAAAAGAAGGTCTATTTTGTAAAAGAGGGAGTAATAACTGATGTTATTTATGATTCATTTTACGCCTATAAGGAAGGGAAAGAACCTACAGGGCACTCACTTCCTCAACCTAACTCACTTCACGCATATCCAATGAATTTCTTTGTTGGGAGTGGCACTTCTTCTTTAGATGAGATGATTGCTAATGTGGAGCGTGGTTTATATGTGCAGAGATTTTGGTATACAAATCCTATGGAGCCTGTAACTCTTCTCATAACTGGTATGACTCGAGATGGACTTTTCCTCATTGAAAATGGTAAGATTACAAAACCAGTAAAACATATGCGATTTACAGAAAGTGTTCTTAATGCGTTTAAAAATTGCTTGGAAATTTCGAACGTTTCAAAGATAATATATGAAGATGGTGCAGTTACAACTGCTCCTTATATGAGAATAAAGGACTTCAATTTTACAAGTGCAACTGAATTTTAGGAATAGGAGGTAAAAGATGAAAAGAATTGGTATCGTATGTGATGGTGGCGATGCACCAGGCATTAATACCGCAATTCGCGCAATTGCAAGAGCAAGTTTCGAGAAGGAATATGAAGTTTTAGGCTTCATAGACGGATTTCATGGCCTTATTGAAAACGATGTAAAAATTATTACTAAATCTTCTGTTTCAGGAATACTTGCCCTGGGAGGAAGCATTCTTGGCATTTCACGATTTAATCCTTATAGGGATCCAAAGTATGTTGAGGCAATAAGAGAGAACTTCAAAAAGAATTCTTTAACCTTGCTTGTATTTATTGGCGATAGGGATACTGTTACCATTGCAAAGAGGCTTGCAGATGATGGTATTCCATCAATTGTAATTCCAAAAACTATTGATAACGATGTTTATGGAACTGACTATTCTGTTGGATTTGATACGGCAGTTTCTATGATTGCCCAATCTCTTGACAATCTTCATGCAACAGCATCTGCTCACCATAGACTTATGGTTGTTGAAACTATGGGAAGAGAGACTGGATGGCTTGCACTATTCGGCGGTCTTGCAGGTGGTGCAGATTATATTGTAATTCCTGAAGTGCCATTTACTATTGAGGAGATTGCAGCACATGTTGACAAGAGGAAAAAAGAAGGAAAGAATTTCTCAATCGTAGTTGTAGCAGAGGGTGTGGTATTACCAGATGAAGATAAGAGTAAATTTGAATTTGACGAATTTGGTCATAAAGTTAACGCAAAGAGAATGGTTGGATACAGGCTTGCATCAAAGCTTGAAGAGCTTACGCATCTTAAATCGAGAGTTATGGTCTTAGGGTATTTACAGAGAGGTGGAATCCCTACAAATACTGATAGGATTCTTGCAACAAGGCTTGGAGTTGAAGCTGTGAATCTTGTTGGGCTTGGAACTTCAAATGTTGTGCTTGGAGTAAAGAACGGTGAAATTATAACAACAGCCTATGAAGATGCTTACGACAAGATCCATACTGCTGATACGAAATATTACGAACTTGCAAGAATATTCTTCTAACCATGCTTGAGGGATCTTTAAGGGATTTTTCGCTTGATGATTTGCTTCAAATGATTTCTCTTGGTGGAAAGACAGGAGAGCTCCACCTTGAGGGGTCTACTCCTTTTGGAAAGAAAAAGGGTATTATATACTTTGAAAATGGAGAAGTTAAGGATGCTGAAACTGAAGAGTCCCGAGGTGAGGTTGCAATTGTTGAACTTCTTAACATTAAGGAAGGCTCTTTTAAGTTTGTACCAAATGATACTTTGCATGTGAAACGCTCCATTACAAAATCTATTCCTGACCTTGTGCTTCTTGCGACATCAAAACTTGACGAGTGGAATAAAGTTAAATCAAGAGTCGCTTCGGTTGACTCTGTCTTCAAGATGGCAACAGACGAAATACCTGAAGAAATTCATCTATCTCAAACTGATTGGAAGGTTTTGATGCTTCTTCAAAAAGGACTAACTGTAAGAGAGGCAGCCTTAAAACTAAATATGACTGTTTTTGATGTTGCAAAGATTGCCTATGGGCTTTCAGCACTGAAGATTATAAAGGAAGTTGGGCAAAAGAACCCAGAAACGCAAGAAGTTAAAAAGAAAGCGCCTCCAAAAAACTTTATTTTGAGGCTTATTGATCGAATAAGGGGGCTTTGATGAGGCACTATAAAATAGTTGTAACAGGTCCATTTGCTGCAGGAAAAACAACATTTATAAAAACAATAACCGAGATTTCTCCAATTGTAACGGAAGCGCCAACAACTCGTGATGAAGAAGCACAAGTTAAGGACTCAACAACTGTTGCAATGGATTTTGGGCGCATTACTGTTGATGATGATTATGTTCTTCACATCTTCGGGACCCCTGGTCAATTCAGATTTAACTACATGTGGAGTATTCTTTCGAAAGATGCACTTGGTGTAATTCTTCTCGTTGATTCTGGTGATAGAAGTATGATTGAAGAGGCTAAAGATATGCTTAACTTTTTTAGAGTCAAAACGGATGCTCCTATTGTTGTTGCCCTAAATCACTTTAACGAAAAAGAGCATATAAGTGAAGACGAGTTAAAATCAATAATGAATATTCCTGACTCAATTCCTGTTGTTGGATGCGATGCAACAAATAAGGAAAGTGTAAAAAATGTACTTTTGAAATTGCTTGAACTTATACTTGAAAATGATGTTTCGTGAGATCTTACTTAATTTGAAATTTTCCGATTTTTTATATAATATAAACGCAAATTAATTCCCAAAAAGGGAAGGAGGTTGAGGTATGAAAAAGTTATTGGTAGTAATGTTGGCGATGGTGCTTGTTGTATCCCTTTTTGCAGGGTGCAAACCGGCATCGAAGAAGCTTGATCTCTCAGGAAGGAAATTTAAGATTGGTCTTGTAACAGATGTTGGTGGACGTGGCGACAGGTCCTTCAACGATTCTGCTCTCCGTGGACTTGAAACATGGGCAGCAAAGGTGAAGTATGTTGAAGGTGGTGGTTATGAAGCATTGACTGACGAAGAGTACAAGGCAAGTATTCCAGATGATCTTAAGGACAAAAACATTGTTCCTCTTGATGTTGAACCAATCGTACTTGAATCAAAGGCAAAGGAAGATTACATCCCTAACATTCAGACACTTGTTGAACAAAAGCATGTTGATCTTGTTATTGGCGTTGGATTTATGCTTGCAGGTGCAATTGGTGAATCAGCGCAGAAGTATCCTAATACAAAGTTTATGCTTATTGACTCAACCCCAGTTGATGCGAATGGAAATCCAGTAAATCTTCCAAATGTCGTTGGATATCTTTTTAAGGAACAAGAGTGTGGATTCCTTGTTGGAGCAATTGCAGGTTATGCAACAAAAGCAAATAAGGTTGGTTACATTGGTGGAATGTCAATTCCTCCTGTTTTAAGGTATGAAGCAGGGTTTAGAGCAGGTGTAAAAACTACCAATCCAAATGCAGAGGTTATAGGGCAATATACAAACTCATTTACAGATGCAGCCCTTGGAAAGAGTGCAGCACAATCGCAGATGGCACTTGGCGCTGATGTTCTCTTCCATGCAGCAGGTGCAACCGGAAACGGAATGTTCCAGGCAATTTGTGAAAAAGGTGCTCCTTATTGGGGAATTGGTGTAGATGTTGATATGGGGCTTGATCCAAACCTTTGCCCAGATAGAACTCTTACATCTGCACTAAAACATGTTGATTATGCAACATACGAAGCAATTAAGTCAATTGTCGATGGCACATTCAAGGGTGGAGTGGTAGTTCTTTCCCTTAAGGACGGCGGTGTTGGTTATGCACCGGACCATGTTAAGGACGTTCTTTCTGCTGATCAAATTGCAAAGGTTGAGAATCTAAGGAAGATGATAATTGACGGTAAGTTTACCGTTCCAGAAGATCCTAACGCTGTGAAAAGTTGGACTCCTCCAACAGGATTTTAGTATCTTAAAGTAAGTATTATGGGCAGGTTTGTCATTCGCCTGCCCTCATTTTTTATATATGGAGGCTAAATGTGGAGGCACTAAGGGTAGAGAATATTGTTAAGCGTTTTCCAAATGTACTTGCAAATGATAATGTGAGCCTATCAATTGAAAAAGGTGAGATTTTTGCAATTGTTGGTGAAAATGGCGCTGGTAAATCAACTTTAATGAAGATTGTCTACGGATTATACCTTCCAGATTCAGGAAGTATCTATGTATTTGGTAAAAAGGCAAATATTAAAGACTCAAGAGATGCAATAAGTCTAAGGATAGGTATGGTTCATCAGGAATTTATGCTTATCCCGAAATTTACAGTAACAGAAAACGTTGTTTTAGGGGATGAACCGAGAAAATATGGTTTTGTGTTTGATTACAATGGAGCAGTAAAAGAGGTTAAGGAACTTTCTGAACGTTTTGCGCTTGTTGTTGATCCAACTGAGAAAGTAGAAAACCTTCCCGTTGGAATTCAACAGAGAGTTGAAATTCTGAAAATTTTAAGACGTGGTGCAGAAATCCTCATTTTTGACGAGCCTACAGCAGTTTTAACGCCAGAAGAGACAGAAGAACTTTTCAAGACATTAAGAAAGTTAAAGGAATCGGGAAAAACTATCATTTTTATATCGCATAAATTAAATGAGGTAATGGAAATTGCAGATAGAATTGCAGTAATGCGAAGGGGGAGAGTCCAGGGTGTTGTAAAGAAAGAGAATACAAACGAAAAGGAACTTGCAAGGATGATGGTTGGACGTGAGGTTGTTCTTGAAATAGAAAGAGTCCCTGCAAAGCCAGGAAATGTTGTGTTTGAGGTTAAAGAGCTTACAGTTAAAAATCCAAGAGGAGTAATAGGTTTGAAAGATGTGAGTTTCAAAGTTAATGAAGGTGAAATTGTAGCAATCGCAGGTGTCGAGGGAAATGGACAAGCAGAACTTGTAAATACAATTCTTGGATTTTATAAACCCCTTAAGGGTTCCATAAGCATTAATGGAGAAGAGATGAAGCTTGTAACTCCGTATGAAGTAAGGAAAAAAGGTTTAGCATACATAACAGAAGATAGAAAAAGGAGAGGTCTAATCTTGCAGTACCGTGCAAGAGAAAACATAATTTTAGGTAGTCACACTCTATATCCTTTCTCAAATAAAGGTATCTTAAACGATACAGCAATTGATGAATATACCACAAGAAAACTTCAAGAGTTTGATGTGCGTCCTCCTGAACCTTATATGAAGGCTCAAAACTTTTCTGGAGGAAACCAGCAAAAAATTATTTTGGCAAGAGAACTTTCAATGAAGCATAAGTTTTTACTTGCATCTCAACCAACACGTGGACTTGATGTTGGTGCAATGGAGTTCGTTTATAGATGGCTCATCGAGGAAAAGAAAAGGGGAATTGGCATACTTTTGATATCTTTGGAATTATCAGAGGTTATGGGTCTTGCTGATAGGATTCTTGTTCTCTTCAAAGGCGAAATTGTCGGTGAAACAACCCCAGAAGAGACTACTGAAGAAGAACTTGGTGAAATGATGCTTGGACTTAAAAGGAAGGTGCTCCAATGAAAGAGGTTTTCCAAAGAGTTTTTATTCACAGACGTGAAGAAAACTGGTGGATGAGTATACTTGTTCCAATTACTTCCATTATTATTGCTCTCATTGTTGGTGCTATTTTTATTGCATCCACTGGGCGTGATCCAATTCTTGCATATAAATTGATGTTCGGTGCATCTGGTCTTATTCCCGGTCCATATTTTAAGAACCACTTTGCTGAAATGTTACTTTACACTGCACTTTTTGTTTCAACAGGACTTGCCTTTGCACTTCCAGCTCGAGCAGGGCTTTTCTCAATTGGTGCAGAGGGACAGTTTATAGTTGGAGCAATTACAGCGGCATTTTTTGGCTACTGGAAACCCCTTTATAATTTACCATCTATAATTCACATTCCAATAATTCTTGTTATGGTAATGATTGCAGGTGGTATCTGGGGGCTTATTGCAGGTTATCTTAAGGCAAAGAAGGGTATAAACGAAACCATTATAACTATTATGCTAAACTGGATTGCTTTTCATCTTATTGAGGGTTGGCTTGTTACAGGTCCTATGGCCGCTGAAGTTGCAACAGGTGTTTCAGGGACACCATATGTTTCTCCTTCCGCAAGACTTCCCATAATTTTATCTGGCACAAGGCTCAATATTAGCATCCTTATTATGCTTTTTGTAATATATCTTTCATGGTTTTTACTCTATAGAACAGTGTTTGGATACGAAATAAGGGCTATGGGATACACGGCCATAACGAATATGGAAGCACCAAAGATTGGCGGTATTAACACGGAAAGAAGGATTATGCAAATCATGTTTATGGGGGGAGCAATTGCCGCATTAGGTGGTTCTTTTGTTGTTTTAGGCTTTTTGGGTCAATACCCTCCTGTTTTTGAGGGGGGTTACGGCTTTGATGGAATTGCAGTTGCTCTTATTGGTGGAAATGAACCTGTTGGTATTTTGTTTTCTTCTATACTCATAGGTGCTCTCAGAACTGGTGCGACAGCTGTGCAACTTGCTCGAATCCCTAAAACATTCCCGGCAATCATTGAAGGTTTAATTGTTGCATTTATCGCACTTGAAGAACTCATAAGATTCCTATTAACAAAGCTTCTTATAAGGAAAAAGGAAGGTGTAGCATGAATTGGATTTTTTTAATTAATCAATCTTTAGCACAGATGCTTGATTTTGCTGCGCCAATTTTGTTTGCAGCATTGGGTGGAGTTGTTTCAGAAAATGCAGGTGTAGTAAATATTGCTTTAGAAGGAATCATGCGATTTGCAGCATTCTTTGGTGTTTGGGGTGCGTTTGTCTCAAGGAGTCCCTGGGTTGGATTACTTTGGGGAATTGGAATTGGTGCATTACTTGGTGCTTTCCATGCATACATTACGGTAAAATGGGCAGGTGATCAAATTGTGTCTGGTGTTGCAATAAACGTTGTTGCGGCAGGCGGTATCAGATATTTCCTTGAATGGATTTTCAAGACTACTGGTTATTCACCAACTGTTCCATATTTTGGCGACCCTAAATACCTTATAAACCTCAAGTTTCTTGAAAATATTCCAATCCTTGGTGCATTTGCCCATCTTCACATATTTATTTGGCTTTCTCTTATCCTTGTTTTTGTATTGCATTTCCTTCTTTACCATACAGTTTTGGGTTTGAGGATTCGTTCTGTAGGTGAATATCCCCTTGCAGCAGAAACGCTGGGTGTTAATGTTATGAGAATAAAGTGGTTTGCAGTTATTCTGGGGAGTATAATTGCAGCACTTGGTGGTGTTGCCCTATCGCTTGGGACAATGTCATCATTTGTTGAGACAGGAATGGCAGCAGGTAAAGGATTCATTGGACTTGCAGCAATGATTTTTGGTAAATGGACTCCAATTGGTGCAATGTGGGCAACTTTTCTTTTTGCTTCTGCACAGGTTTTACAATTTTTACTACAGGCAGTTGCAAAGGGAATTGCAGCAAAAATACCGGTTGGGTTCTACCTTGCGCTACCATACATTCTTACAATAGGTGCCTTAATTGGTGTTGTTGGAAAGGCAGTTGCACCTGCAGCAGACGGTGTTCCTTACAAGAAAGAAAGTTAGCACTTGTTAGGCTCTTCGTAACATTTAATTCTAAAAAAGGCGAAGAGCCTATTTTTATAAATTTACTTATCCATTTTTTGCATGGCATCTTTTTCTGGGCCTTCTTTTAGATACTTCTCTGGATCTTGTTTAAATTTCTCTAAACAATGAGCACTGCAGAAATAGTAAGTTTTCCCTTTGTATTCAAAGGTTCCGAAGGCTTTTTCCTCTTTTACAATCATTCCGCAAACTGGATCTAAGTGCTTCATAACACCCTCCTAAAATTTAAGACTATTTAATCTTAAAGAGTTTGTTATTACGTTTATAGAACTCAAGGCCATTGCAATTTCTGCAATAACGGGGTGTAACAACCCTAAACTAGCAATAGGTATAGCTATGATGTTATAAAATAACGCCCAAAATAGATTCTGCTTTATCTTTGCAAAGATTTGTTTTGATAGTATTATTGCTTTGACAACGTTTTCTATATTTCCTTTTACAAGTATTATATCTCCTGACTCAATCGCAATATCTTCCGGTACCCATTGCTATTCCAACATTGGCTTGTTTTAATGCAGGCGCATCATTTACTCCGTCTCCTACAAATACAACAATCTTACCAAGATTTTCCGCTTTTTTGACAATTTCAAGTTTATCTTTGGGATGAACTTCGGCATAGAAGTTTTCTATTGCAAGTTCCTTAGCAACTTTTGAAGCTCAATTTACAAAATACGCAATATTAAAATTTTTTTAAAAAGGATAAAAAATTAAACAAGCTTGTCTAAAAAGAATTCGTTTGTTAATTTTGTAGTGAAAACTATTTAATAGCCTATTTAATGTACGATGCCATCTGGAAGACTGGTAAGTAAAGTCCTATGAGAGTTCCTCCGATTAAGCCTCCAACGCCAACCATCATTATCGGGTTAATAAGTGCAGAGATATTATTAATAAGATAATTAACTTCTTCGTTATAGAATTCTGCAACTTTTCTCAACATTTTGTCAAGGCTTCCACTTTCTTCACCAATTGCAGTCATATCATAAACCATTGGAGTAAACATTCCACTTTTTTCAAGTGCAGAAGATAATGCTTCTCCCTTTTTTATTGCATCAATGATTCCATCAATTTTTTCTGCAATGATCACATTATCTATAACGCCTCTTACTGTTTGCAAACAGTCAATAATAGGAATACCAGCAGAGAAAAGTGTTGCAAGCGTATCTGAAAATCTTGCCATTGAAGACTTTAAAGTTAATTCAGAAATTAAAGGCAATTTAAGTTTTAACGCATCGACTGTCCTTCTCCCCTCAGGGGTTTTTACCCATCTTCTAAATGCAATTATTGCGATGACTATGATAGCGACAATTACCCAAATATAATGGATAAGGAAATTAGCAAAAGCAAAAATCATCTTTGTAATTGCAGGAAGTGGTGCACCTAATTCCGTAAGAAATCCTTCAAATGTGGGTATTACAAAAATAAATAGTCCTACTACTATAAGAATTGCAAAGCCCAGTACAGCGACAGGATAGGTCATTGCACCCCTTATTTTGTTTCTTGTTTCGTAGTCCCTTTGTAAGAAAGTACTCATTGTAATAAGCGCTTGTCCTAAATTACCTGAGGTTTCACCTGCTTGTACCATGCTTATATAGAGCGGAGAGAAAACTTGTGGAAATTTTTTCAACGCCATTGAAAGTTGGTTTCCTTTTTTAACTTCTTCACTTAAATCTTTTATAATTTGTACCAATTTTGGGTTTGATGTCTGTTTTTCTAAGACTGCAAGCGCTCTTGAGATTGAAAGTCCTGCATTAAGCATAGTACCGAACTGGTTTGTAAAAATGGAAAGATCTCTTACGCTTACTCCTTGAAAGCGTGAAAGAAAGCCTCCTTCAGTTCTTTTTCCACCTAAAGATAAACTTCTTAGTTCTTTTATGTATATAATACGATATCCTTTGCTTCTCAAAGTTTCTGCAACATCTTGAACACTATTTCCCTCTAAGCGCCCAATTAATGCACCACCTGATGCTGTAATTACTTTGTATTCAAATTGTGGCATACTGTATCATCACCTTTCCATTAAGTGAATAAAGTTTTCTTTATTAAATGCATATCTTAAACCATCTTCGTAGGTTATATCACCTCTTAACACAAGTTCCTTAAGCGATTGTTCCATTGTTTGCATGCCAAAATTTGATGAAGTTTGGATAATTGATGGAATCATATGTGTTTTGCCTTCCCTTATCAGGTTTCTTACCGCAGGTGTTGCAATTAGAACTTCTGTTGCAAGGACAAGTCCTCTTTTGTCTTTTTTCTGAATGAGTTGCTGCGAGAATATTGCAAGAAGAACTGATGAAAGCTGCATCTTTACCTGTTCCTGTTGGTGGGGTGGAAAAACGTCAACAATTCTATCAACAGATTGCGATGCTGAATTTGTGTGTAAGGTTGCAAAAACCAAATGTCCTGTTTCTGCTGCAGTTAAAGCTGTTGCAATAGTATCAAGATCTCTCATTTCTCCCACAAGGATAACATCGGGATCTTCACGAAGCGCTGCACGCAGTGCCGACGGAAACGATAATGTATCAGTACCTAATTCTCTCTGCACGACTACTGATCTTTTGTGTCTGAAAAGATATTCTATTGGATCTTCGATTGTAACAATATGTTTTGAGTATTTCGTGTTTATCTCGTCAATCATTGCTGCAAGTGTTGTTGACTTTCCGTGTCCTGTTGGTCCTGTTACAAGCACAAAACCTCTCTCTTCTTCAATTATTTGGTGAGCAATCTTTGGAACTCCAAGAGAATCAAGAGGCGGTATATCAAAAGGTATTCTTCTAAATGCAGCAGATACTGTTCCTCTTTGCATAAATACATTAACCCTAAATCGTGCAAGACCTTTAAGTCCATAAGAAAAGTCATACTCAAGTTTTTCTTTAAATAGTTCTTTTTGCTTATCTGTCATTATTGAATACATCATTTCCGCAGTATCTTCAGGTGTAAGCGGATCTGCTTCAAGATACACAAGCTCTTTGTTTATCCTCAAGACAGGAGGTAAACCAACTGTTAAATGCACATCTGATGCTTTATGTTCTGCTGCAAGTGTTAAAATCTCATTAATATTTATCATTCTGCAACCTCCAAAGTTGAGACAACTCTCATAACCTCTTCAAGTGTTGTAATGCCTTCAGCTGCCTTCATTAAGGCGTCATCAAGAAGTGTCTTCATACCCAATCTTTTCGCTTCTGCAAGGATTTCCTTAGATGATGCTCTCTTAAGAATAAGTCTTTGAATCTCAGGTGTTATTGGTAAAATTTCAGAAATTGAAATTCTTCCTTTGTAGCCAGTATTGTTGCAAAAATCGCAACCTGTTCCTTTATAGAAATTAACTCCTTCGTGAACCTCAAAGCCAAGATGCTCAAGCACATCTTTTGATGGAATAAAAGATTCTTTGCACTTAGGACATATCTTTCTTACAAGACGCTGTGCCGTTGCACCAATCAAAGATGAAGCAACCAAAAATGGTTCTATACCCATATCAATAAGACGCGTTGGAATTGATGCTGAATCATTTGTGTGTATCGTTGATAGAACTAAGTGTCCTGTTAGTGCGGCTTCAATTGCTATTTGTGCTGTTTCTTTATCACGAATTTCTCCTATAAGAATGATATTTGGGTCCTGACGTAAAATTGAACGAAGAGCGTTTGCAAAAGTGAGACCTGCCTTTTCGTTTACCTGAACTTGGTTTATTCCTTTTAATTGGTATTCAACTGGGTCTTCAACTGTTATTATATTTTTTGTGGGTGTATTTAATCGGTTAAGAATTGAATAAAGTGTCGTTGTTTTTCCCGATCCTGTAGGACCCGAAATAAGAATCATGCCATAAGGTTGGGTAATAATTTTTTCAAATTTTTTAAGATTCTCCTCTGAAAATCCCAGCTGTTCAAGTGGTTTAATTGCAGATGTTTTATCAAGGATACGCAAAACAATCTTTTCCCCAAAGATTGAAGGAAGTGATGAGACACGAAAATCAACAGGTCGTCCTTCAAACTTAAGTGAAATACGTCCATCCTGTGGGATTCTACGTTCTGCGATGTCCATGTTTGAGATGATCTTAAATCTTGCAATAACTCCTGCTTGAATCTTCTTTGGGAGTCTTTGCTTTTCGTGTAAAATGCCGTCAATTCTATAACGCACCCTTACAGAATCTTCCATTGGCTCTACGTGAATATCTGATGCACCTTCAACAATTGCCTGAGATATGATACTATTAACAAGCCTTACAACAGGTGCGTCTTCACCGAGCATTCTTAATCGTGAAAGGTCGTTTTCCTCAACAGTTTCAACAACTTCAACATCTGTAAATTCCTCTTCTGCCTTTTTGACTACGTTTTCAAGTTCATAGTACTTTTCTATTGTTTGAATTATTGCACTTTTTGGTGTTACATAGAATTTAACATTTGTTCCATAAACTGCTCTCACATAATCAACTGTATCAATATTTGTGGGATCTGATATTGCAACATGGTATACTGGTCCCTCTTTTTTGAATACAAAAAAACCAAAGGATTTTGCCTTTTCAGGGTCTGTATATTTAAGGACTTCTTTCTCAACTGGATATTTTGCAAGATCAACAAAATCAAATCCCCACTGCTCAGCAAGAAGTTGAGCTTGCTGCACTTCATCGATAACGCCGTTATCCATTAAGATCTTAAGAATGGGCTCTTTTGTGACATTTTGGACAGAAAGATATTTTTCAAGTGTCTCACGATTTATAATTCCTTTTTTTATGAGTATTTCACCTATTTTTTCTCCTCCTGGTGAGATCATCTCTCATCACCTCTTATATCTATAATTTTTCCTTCAGAGGGCAAAGTCTCTAAGAGTAGTTTTGCATCTTTGTAATCCCCCATTTTGAGAAGTTCAGTAAGTGCCTTCCTTGCACTGATTACATCACCTAAATTCTTCTTCATAACTGCATATCGGTAGAGTAATTCTTTTTTAACTTCAGGTATTCCGTCTTCGCTTAAACCTAATTCGAGCTGTTTTAAAGCAAAGTCGTGAAGCATTGTCCTTTCAAAGCAAATACTTAACATAAGCCTCATTAGAGGTTTATTCCTATTAGATCTAATTACAAACTGGAAGTAGGCAATTGATTCTTCATATCTTTCAGTAAAGAAATAAAGGAATCCTATTATGAAGTGATATGTTGGGTCAAATGGATTTTTGTTCTTTAAATTGTTATATTTTTCAATGACGGGTTCGATTATGTTTGCATAAGAGGCACTTGGTGGGAATTTTTCAAGGAAAGATAGAATCTCTTTTTCATCTCCCTTTTCCACAGCGTAGATGAATGTTTTAGCAAGGGCGTTTGCATTCAATGGGTCTTTTTTGAGGATTTCAAGGTTAATTTCATATGAGGCATTAGAGAGACCTGCAATTTCAAAATAATTTGCAAGTTTTATAAGTGTGTCTATGTCAAAGTCTTTAAACCTTTCCTTTAAGCTATCGTAAACGAGTTCCGCATATTGCACGGCATTATGAGAAATGATTTTGTCTACCATTAAAAGCACAACATCATTCTTACCAATGCGTTTTGCAAGTTCAAGATGTTTTGCATAATAAAGGGGCTTATTTATATTAAGATCTATTATCACATTAGATAATTCAAAGGCCTTCAACGGGTCGTTTTCAAGTTCAATGTATTCATATATAGATTGAGCAATAATTTCCGCCTCTTCTGGAAGTTTCAAATCCTTTAAAATTTTTGCGCCTTTAAGATAATCATCAAGGGAAAGCTTATGCACGGAGTGTGCTTTTATAAGCCACTTAATGCTTTCAATTTTGTCGTTTGATAGGCTATAAAGTTCATAAGTTCTGTGGAGGTATTTAAATTTTATAAATTCGTCAATCTTTTTTGAGCTGATGAATTTTGATACCTTGGAAAGGATACTTAAGTTATCTTTTACATAATCAAAGAAATCCTCAAGATTTCTGCTAAGCTTTTCGTCGCTAAATTGTTTAAGTATTTCAAACGCATCATTTATATTTCCAAGTTCGATGTATGTATTGAAAATACGGTTTAAGATGTTTTCGTCTTGTGGAATAAGTTCCTTTAAAGAAAGCAAGGCTTCAAGTCTTGCTTTGGGATCAATACTATTTGAAGCGCTCCTTAAATAGAATATTGCTTCTTTTGTGCGTCCTTTATCAAGGAGGATTTTTGAAATTTTCTTTGCAACAGAAACATTTGTTGGGTCAATGAGGAGTATTTTCTCGTAGATCTCAATTGCTGTGTCTATGTCCTTACCTTCGAAGTCAAGCGCAAGTGTCTCAAGGATTTTTACGCCTTCCTTAATATTTCCATGCTCAATGTGAGTAAGTGCCTCAATATACTCGGGTATATTTTCAAGATTTATCCTCTGAGGCTTTGATATTGTGGTTTTTTCAGAAATTACTTCACTTTTTGTGATTTCAGGTTTTTGGTCTTCTTTTCTTTCTTCCGTCTTTTCTTCAATTACTAATTTCTCATTCAAATCCTTGATTTTATCTTCTGTTAATTCTTCTTTAATATTTTCTTTTATAGATTCTTTAACAGGAGTTTGCGCAACTTTATTGAAAGTTTCATTAGTTGCAATTGTAGGTTCTTCTTCAAAAGCACGCTCTTCTAACTTTTCTTCCTTTCTCAATATTTTTTGCTCAACATTTTCGTTATTTCTATTTAAAGCTCTTAGCATACGTTCAATTTCATCAATTTTCTTCTTTGCATATTCATTGTCAGGATCCAATACTGACAGAGCCTTAAAGTATTCAAGAGCTTTTTCAAAATCAGAGCTATTGTAAAGGATATCACCTGCAAGTTTAATGAGTTCTTTGTCTTTTTCTTTTTGAAGTACTCTATCTATTAGTTTTAATGCGTTTGGATAGTGTCCTATGGAAGTATAAATTTTTATAATCTCTTTCATTTGGTTTGTGTTGAGTTTGTATCTTAAGTCGATCATTTTTAGAAGTTGCACTGCCTCTGAAGTTTTAGAAAGGTCAATTTTAAGTCTTGCAAGTTCTATGGAGTTTTCAATTACCTTATCTACTTCGTTTATTTCGATATATAGCGCTATAATTTTTTCCAAAGCAAGTTCAAGACAGTCTTTTTTGTCGATTTTGTTTTCGTGAAGAAGTTCAATTAGGGTTTTTAAAATGAGAATTGCATCATCAAAATTTCCTAAATCTTCGTAGTTTGAGGAGTTTTTAATGGCATAATCGCAGGCTCCCTTTATGTCCCCCTTTTGGATTAAATTTTGTAAATCTCTTCTAAAATCCTTCTTTCCAAATAATGCGCTCATTTTGGTCTCCCTTTAGATACATTATAGATTAATTTTATTCAAATGCAATATGTAGAAAAATGAAAATTTAAAAATCTGGTATAATTCATAATGAGTGGGGCAGTAGTTCAGTGGTAGAACGCATCCTTCGCACGGATGAGGCCGGGGGTTCAAGTCCCCTCTGCTCCACCATTTTTTAATTTTATCGTGAAACCTTATTTCTTAGCGTGCCAACTTTTTCAATTTTTACAATTACCTCATCGCCTTTTTGAATTGGTAAAATTCCTGGGACTGTTCCTGTTGAAATTACATCACCAGGATTCAATGTAAAGTATTTTGAAATATAGGCGATCGTCTCATCAATTTTAAAGATCATATCTTTTGTGTTCCCTTTTTGCTTTAAAACACCGTTTATGTAGAGTTCAATCTCAAGATTGTGGGGATCTTTAATTTCGTCTTTTGTAACAATATAAGGTCCAATTGATAGGGAAGTTTCAAAGTTCTTTGATCTAAACCAAGGTAAGCCTTTTTTCATATCTTTAAATTCGATATCTCTTTCGGTTATGTCGTTTACGATTGTATAACCAAAAACACAATCAAACGCTTCTTTAGGTTTAATGTCCTTACACTCTTTTCCTATGACAACGGCAAGTTCTGGCTCTGGGTCTATGCGGGTTGCCCATTTTGGATACATGATTATATCTCCATCAGTAATGGATAGTGTTGCAAATTTTCCAAAAAGAATTGGTTCTTGAGGAATATCTCCTCCTGTTTCTTTTGCATGTTCCACATAATTTTTACCAAGACAAACAACCATTGCTGATTTATCAATTGGTGGATAGTATTTTTTCACATTGACCTTGAAAAGTTCATAAAATTGATCCTTAAATGTCTTTTTGCCCCAAGTAATCATCTTCTTTATATCCTCAGAGTTTTCAATTGCAGATGACACCGAATCAACATATGGAGCTTCTCTTTCACCAATGTGTTCCATTGCTTCACCAAGTTTTCCAATATCTATCTTGTTTCCGTTTTCCTCTATGCCTACATTTAAGAAGCCATCTTTTTCAAAGACAAATAGTCTCATTTGTTTCCTCCTCTATATTTAGTTGTTTTTTATTATACTCCTTTTTGATTATACTCCTTTTTGATGTAGGGTTAAAACTTTTTGGGGTTTATATAAGATTAAGGAAAATCTAATTTGTAATTTTTTAGTGTTAGGTCTTTACCTCTAAAAGAAACCGCATTAAACCGTAGAGTCCGCATAAATGCTAATGTGAAACCGTGCATTTTAAGGCGTTTTTAGGGGGTATTTTTAAATTTAATGAACTTTTACCCTTTTAGCAAAATTTTGTTCGTCTAAAACGATTTAAATGCTATGTTTTTATTGTCTTCAGAACTTACTTTAAAGGGTGTAATAATTTATCCAAATGTTTGCATGGGTTTATCAGTATCTTTCCTCAAAAGTCTTTTATAAACTTTGTTTATGTCCTGAATGAGTTTTTCTTTTTTGTAGCCAAAGATCTCTCCATCCTTATAAACGATTTTTCCATTTATCATAACCATTTTTATGTCTAATTCACTTACCGAGTATAAAAAGTTAGCAAATATGTTTATTGGAGGATTTAGTCTTGGAGAGTATTTATCTAAAAAGACAAGATCAGCTAAATAACCTTCTTTTATTTTTGAAATTGGTTTCTTCAAAAATTTTTCTCCGTTAGAAAAGAGTTTTAAAATATCACCAATCTTTGAAGTGGTTGGATTCAAATCAGCAATTTTTCCAAGAAGGGCAGACAATCTTGCAACTTCTAAGATAGAGTAGTTTGAGTTTGATGCTGCTCCATCTGTTGCAAAGGATACATTAATACCTTTTTCAACTGCTCTGTTAATGAAGTTGTTCACCCATGCAAATTTAAGGTATGTTTTTGCTGCATGAGAAATATTGCCGTCTCTTCCTTTAATGAGATCAAGATCCGAGTTTGTTGCATAGTATGCGTGCGCTAAAATGGTATTTTCATCCAATAAACCAATGGAATCAATAAACTCAATCGGAGTCATTCCATATTCTTTCAAAGATTTTTCAATTTGCCAGGGCTCTTCTGAAATATGGAGGTGCACCTTTAAACCCGTGTTTTGCTTAATTTTAGAAATATTCTCAAGGAATTCTTTTGGGCATACATATGGGGAATGTGGTCCAAGACTTATGGTAATTAGATCGTCTGTCCCATTATATTTTTCAATAAAATCCATTGCATCTTTAAAATTTTTGTCTTTAGTTTCCCCTATTCCAAACATTGTATATGAGAGATCTCCTCGCATTCCCAACTCTTTGTAAGCGGTGAACGCCTCTTGCATATTGAAGTAGTGATCAAAAACCGTTGTGATACCCGATGATATCATTTCAACTGCACCAAGAAGTGTTCCGAGGTAAACATCGCCTTTTTGAATATTTTGTTCATAAATCCATATGTACTTGTTAAACCAGTCTGAAGATGTTACATCTTCTGCGCTTCCTCTTAATAGCGCCATTGCGGTGTGTGCATGAGTATTTACAAGTCCCGGTATTATATAAAAAGATGAGCCATCTATTGTTTCAGTATCGAATTCGTCAATTTTGCCGATTTTTTCTATTTTATTTTTAGCAATCTTTAGGTCAACATTTTCTTTTAGAGTTAATGTATCAAAATTAATTATGGTAGTGTTTTTTATAATCATCTATTCACCGTAATTCAAACAGGTTGAGAATGTGTCCCATGGATTTGGGAGGTTATCGCATGTAAGATAGTAGTTTACAATGTTTTTATTTTTCAAAAGCGTTTCTAAATCGTTAATTTCCCTCAAATTTACTCCATATATAAGGGCAACAAGTTTATTAGAGTATATTTTCAAAGAGTCATACACTTCAAATGTTCTAAACTCGTTGAGATTCCCTTCAAAAACAACTGCATAATCACAATAGTTAATAAGAGCAGGATCAAAATTTGTTCCAGGATTAATTATTACTGTCCCTTTATATTTTGATTTTATATAGGTATAAAGCTCTTTATAATAGTTAACAAACTCATCTGTATCTTGCGTTTCGTCAAGGAACATTCCTTTTATATTCTTGTAATAACTAAACCAATTGTCAATATCGCTTTTTACCTCATTTAGATTCCTTTTTCCATAGCTTGTATATACATATCCAAGAGGTTTTTTACCTTTTAAAAGTAATCTTCTAATGATTGTTGTATAAAAATCCAATTTTCCGTTTCCTGGTCCATCATCAACATTAAGTATTGCAAATGTATCATAAACTCTCTTGTTGAAATTTATTAACTTATTGAATTCACTTCCACTTTCTCCATAATAAGCAGGGACAAGAATTATATTTTTGGGCTTAATTAATATTGAATTTGCGCTTGAGAATAGCAATGGAATGATTATAAACAGAGGAATAATATTCTTTTTAATCGTTTTCATTTTTTATCTCCATAGTATTTCTCAGCTTAAGGAATTATACACAAATTCTATCAAATCCAAAGTTTGGCTATTTTTTATCACTTTAAAAAGTTTTAATGCTTTCAAGAAAAATTTGCAAGGCTTTTTAATTATTTTTGTCTTAGTATTTTGTGATGTAGTTTGAAAATTCTCAATTTAAGCAATTTTACTGTGTTAGGCATAAATACCCTATCTATAATATTTTTGGGAAAAATATTACGGAATTGATAGATCTCTCTAATATTCTCAAACCTGTATTCTTTGTAAGCAGTATTTATATCAATCCTATGGTTTAAGCAAGAAAAATATGATTAAAATTTGGAGAATTGGTAAGATTAGCAAAACAAAAAGTGGGGCTTAAAGCCCCACAATTATAGAATTGCCTAGAATTTAAAAATTAGTATTCATACCAGTGCTTTCCTTCAGCGCTCGTGCCTCTTGCATTAATCCTTACA
>NZ_JBMFSR010000012.1:0-31343 GCF_049967455.1 Caldisericum sp.
GTGGCTGACCACCCTCTCAGGCCAGCTACCCGTCATAGCCTTGGTGAGCCGTTACCTCACCAACTAGCTGATAGGAGATGAGCCCATCCTGAAGCGGTAGCTTGCGCCACCTTTCTTTAGAGAACCGAAGTTCTCCAACATTATCGGGTATTACCCATCCTTTCGGATGGCTATCCCCGTCTACAGGGTAGGTTACTCATCCATTACTCACCCGTTTGCCGCTAAGAAGACTCCTGTGTTGCCACAGGAAATCTTCTCCGCTCGACTTGCATGTGTAAGGCACGCCGCCAGCGTTCATCCTGAGCCAGGATCAAACTCTCCGAAAAATATTCAAAGGGCCTTACTTTCGCTGTTTAGTTTTCAAGGTACAATCCGCTGTACCAACTTGCCTATCTTTACATAGGCACACTATTATACTACTTTTTACTCTCTTGTCAAGGGGGATAACCCCAAGACATTCTACTTTTTTCAAGGTGCCTTGCTCAAGTTTTCGGTTCCTTGAGTCTCAGCGATTACAATAATACCAAAAACTATATCCTGTGTCAAGAGGGGATAGGAAGATTTTCAAAAATTCTTTCAAAATTCCAGATAGATGTGTTAAAATAACGAGTTTGCGCAATTTAAAAGACAAATATTTTCAAAATTTAGATTATTTTTGAATGAGAAACTACAATAATAAAAATTAGCCTAATTTAGATTTTGAATGATCTTTATGTAAAAATAACATTAATTTAACTATTCTTGCGTTCTAATTCTTCTTATATAATCTGATTCAACTTTTGAGAAAATACACCCACAGTAATTTTGCCTGTAAAGCCCGTAGTATTTGCTTAAAATAACGCTTGCCTTGAAGCCGTTCTTCTTTTTGAAATCAATCTCAAGAAATTTTACTCCATATATATTCTCAAGTTCATGAGCAATTTCAAAGACCCAGTCAGACCTTTTATGCGGACTGATAGTTATAGTAGTAGTAAAATAATCAAAGCCGAGGTCATGTGCAAGTTTTGCGGTTCTTTCAAGACGTTCTTTATAACAAAGATAACATCTATTTCCTCCCTCATGTTCTTTTTCAAGACCTCGAACCAAATAGAACCAACTCCTCAAAACTTCATCGTTATACTCGCCAACGATAAGAGGAAAGTTTTGGTATTCTGAAAGTTTTCTCACCTCTTCAAGTCTTTTTTCGTATTCTTCTTTTGGATGAATATTGGGATTGTAGAAAAATCCAGTTACATTGAAATGGAGACCTTTGAGTAAAAGCACAGGATACGTCGCATCAGGTGCACAACAAATATGCAAAAGCACTTTCTCAAAATTTCCTCTCGGCAAAATCTGTTTATTTTTTCTATCTTTCATATTACAATTATAATATGAATATACTTACACAGTTATTTTCTAATAATATACTTATAGCTTCTATTTTTTCTAACATCATTGCACAAGTGCTTAAGGTTATATTTACATATTTAGTTGAGAAAGAATGGGATTGGGAGATGCTCACTTCAACCGGTGGCAACCCAAGTTCCCACACAGCAACAGTAACAACATTAACAATTCTTTTGGGAGCAAAATTTGGATTTGACTCACCCTATTTTTCGATTGCATTTGTATTCTCTGCGATAGTCGTTGTCGATGCTATTTCTGTAAGAAGGGAAGTTGGAAAACACGCAAAAACAATGAATGAGATATTTTTTGAAACACCCCTTGGTAAAAGACTAAGAGAGAGCATTGATATTGAAACTTTTAAAGAGCTTGTAGGACATTCTGGAATAGAAGTCTTTATAGGCTTTCTTTTAGGACTTCTTATTGCAATTATTGATATTATATTTTTCTTTTAAATCAGGTATTAAGAGAAAGGTCAAATCTATATTGAAGTGCTTCTGCAATATGAGGAAGTCGCACAAGCTCACTTCCTTCAATGTCTGCAATGGTTCGGGCAACTTTAAGAATCTTATCAAATCCCCTTCCAGTAAGTCCAAGTCTTGTTGATGCATTTTCAAGGAAAACTTTCTCTTCATGTCCTAATTTTATAAAAGCCTTTATTGAACGTGGCGTAAGAGAGGCGTTATTTTTAATCTTCGTGTCTTTGTATCTTTCCTGTTGAATAATTCGAGCTTTAATAACCCTATCCCTTATGGATTTTGATGATTCTGATTTCGAATCATGAACAAGTTCATGAGGCAAAAGTCTTGGCACTTCAATTTGGATGTCAAATCGATCCCATATGGGACCTGATACTCTATTCCTATATCTCTTAATTTCCGAAATAGAACAAGTGCATGGATGTTCTTTATCTCCAAACCATCCACAAGGACAAGGATTCATTGCGGCAACAAGCATAAAGTTAGAGGGAAACATAACTCTTTCTTTAGCTCTTGTTATAACTACAAATCCATCTTCCATGGGTTGCCTTAGAGATTCAAGAACATCTCTTCTAAATTCTGCCAATTCATCTAAAAATAAAACTCCATTATGCGAAAGACTTACTTCTCCCGGTTTTACTGGGTTTCCACCTCCAATTATTGAGGGAAGAGTAGCAGAAGAGTGAGGAGATCTAAATGGTCTTTTATTAACAACACCACTTCCCAATAAATTAGACACACTATAAATTTTTGTAATCTCAAGTGACTCTTCCTTTGTAAGTGGCGGAAAGATTGACGGAATTCTTCTTGCAATAAGTGTCTTACCTGACCCAGGTGAACCAATCATAACTATGTTATGTCCACCTGCAACGGCAATCTCCACTGCTCTTTTTGCTTGATATTGCCCTTTTATATCCGAGAAATCCTCTTCCTCTAAAAATTCCGATTCAAGAATTTTTGTTAGATCAGTCCTCACAGGTTCAATAGATCTATCCCCGTTAATGAATTCGACAACTTCCTTTAAGTGTTTAACAAAGTAAATATCGACATCTTCAACAATGCTTATCTCACTCATTAAATCGTAAGGAGCAATTACTTTTGAACCTTTTTTAAGAGAAGAAACCATTGGCAATGCACCAACAATTTTCCGTATACTACCATCAAGCGACAGTTCTCCCAAAAAGTAAAAATCATTCATTTTATCCTGATCTTTTACAACACCTATTATCGAAAGAATCCCCACGGCAATGGGTAAATCGAAATATGTTCCATCTTTCTTAACATCGGCAGGTGCAAGATTAACAGTTATTTTCCGAATTGGAAATTCAAAACCTGCATTTTTGATGGCTGCCCTCACACGTTCCTTTGATTCTTCAACACTTTCAGTGGGCAACCCAACAATTGTAAAAGAGGGAAGTCCATTTCCTATATCAACTTCAACAAGGACTTCAACTCCATCAATACCCTTAAGCGTTGTTGTTTTAACCTTAGAGAGCATTATGGCCTCACAACATAAGTCTCATCGTCAAAGTAAAGAGAACGGTCCCAATTCACGCCATCAACAATTTTAGGCTTTGGCGAATCTACAAGTTCAACTCTAATAAATGTCGATCTATACCACGAAAATGTTGGTGGTAAAACCTTAACAGGAGCTTTTTCAACAACATAATATCCTTCATGAAGTATCCTTTCGCTAACAAGCAGATATTCATTAAAGTCCCTTAGCATATCAGTAATAACAAGATTCATATCAAGAAGATCTTTCTCAACCTCAAACCATTTCTTAAGGGAGGATTCAAAATGACTCAACCCAAAATATCCAGAAGAGCCTTTTCCTTTAAGAGAATGAACACAACGTGAAAGAAATAGTTGCATACCCTTTACAGTCTCAACAGGGTCTGTTAAAAAAGTATCAAATTTATTTATAAATTCCTCATCTAATCTGTCTGCTGCATTGTAATTATATGCTTCAATATTTAACTTATAATCTTTAGAAACCTCATTTATATAATCGACTATTCTCTTATCGATATCAACAACTACAACTCTTTTTGGCATCTTTGAAAGAGCAAAAACTATACTTGTTAAATCATCATCTCCAAGGAAAAATATCTCTTTTCCTTCAAGGTCCCCCCTTTCATAGACAAATTCAAGACGCCTTACTGAATTTTCTTCGCTTACAACTCCTTGATCAAACTCGGTTGTTTCTAAGGGGCGATTCTTAAAAATCTCCTTGAAAGTCTCAAGAATATCCTTAAAATATGATGGGTCATGAATTTTACCATGGCAATAAGGACACTTTGTATCAATATAGGGCATTGAATTATTCTTTTTTAATTCTAAAATTCCTGCTTCTGTTATCTTAATTTTGTTGCCGGAATATTCAATCAATTTTCTTTCTTTTAAATTTTCAAGAGTATCATATAAACTTTTAATATCATTATCCTGCATTATTATAAGTTCCCATATATCAAGAGGCCTTTTCCATAAGGCTCTCAAAATCTGAAGACTCATTCTATCCATAATTACCTCCTTCACAAAAATTTTCAAACCCTTACATTTTAGCACATTTGACTATTTTAGAAAAAAATTATTAGTAGTATAATTTTGCTGTGATAAAAGGAGTGGGCATAGACATAGTGAACATAAAACGGATTGAAAAAATTCTTGAAACCTATGGTGAAAGGTTTATCTTAAGAGTTTTAAGTAAAAGCGAATTAAAGGAATTAAAGAAAAAAGGCAACATCGCTGAATTTATTGCTGGACGATTTGCAGCAAAAGAAGCAATAACAAAAACTCTTGAAAATGCAATCCCCTTTAACCAAATTGAAATTACTTATAATGATTATTCAAAACCCACGGTTAAAAATTTTCCTGATATTTTTGTTTCAATTTCACATGAAAAAGAATTTGCAATTGCAATAGCGATAAGGATAGGGATATGAAAGTTGTAACAAGTGAAGAAATAAAAAAATTAGACGAACTTGCAATTAATAGCGGAATTTCTGAAGAAATCCTTATGGAAAATGCAGGTAGTGCTGTTTTTTATTTTTTAAAGTCAAAATTTGGTCTTTTAAGAAAATTTCTCATATTTGCAGGCTCTGGAAATAATGGAGGAGATGCCTTTACCGTTGCAAGATTACTTTCTTCACACAATGCCGAAGTAACTCTTTTTACCGTTTCTGATACAACAAAACTAAAGGGAAGTGCTCTGAAAAATTTCGAACTCCTTAAAAACTATCCTGTTGAAGTTCTTGAATTTACATCAATTAACAGAGTTTTGCTTTTAGCAATAAAAGAAGCAGATGTAATCATTGACGGTATTTTTGGAACAGGATTAAACCGACCAATTAACGGGAAGATAGAGGAGCTTATTGTTGAAATCAATAATTCAGGAAAACCAGTTGTTGCAATTGATATCCCATCGGGAGTCTCCGCAAACACTGGCGAAGTTTTAGGAGTTGCAATCAAAGCAAACTATACTATCACAATGGGGCTTCCTAAAAGAGGTTTCTTTGCATATCCAGGATGTGACTATGTAGGAAAAATTATCGTAAATCACATAACATACCCTCCTGAAATAACTCATTCAAAGGATATTTCCGTGGAAATAAAAATCATTGAGCCATATACGGCTCGCCCAACAGATGCGCACAAGGGAAGCCTTGGGAAGGCGCTTTTCATTGCAGGTTCATCTCACTACACGGGTGCACCTTACTTTAATGCTCTTTCGTTTCTCAAAGGTGGTGGAGGTATCTCCTACCTTGCTACAACTGAATATGTTTCAAAGATAGTATCTGAAAGATCTCCAGAAATAGTGCAAATTCCTTTGAAAGAAAACAAAAATGGAGCAATCTCAAGTGAAGACATTGGAAAAATAATCGAATTTTCCAAAAATGTCGACGTTGTTGCAATTGGTTCGGGGCTTTCAATTGATGAAGACACAGAGCAACTGGTTTTAAATGTTATTCAAAATGTTCAAAAACCACTTATTATAGACGGCGATGCAATAACCATCATTTCAAAATATAAGGAAATTCTTAAGAAAAGAACATTTGATACAGTCCTTACACCTCATATTGGCGAATTCTCAAGACTTACAGGACTTCCTGTTAACGAAATAAAAAAAGATAAGTTCTCAGCCTTATTCAAAGCAATGAAAGAAATCCAACATTTGATAGTTCTAAAAGGAGAGTATTCGCTAATTGGTTTAAATGGAAATATATACATAAATACTTCTGGAAATCCTTTGCTTGCAACGGCAGGAAGTGGAGATGTGCTTGTAGGAACAATAGCAAGTTCTATTGCACGAAAAGGAAATACCTTAGAAGGTACTATTTTAGGCACATATATTCATGGTCTTTCGGGGGATCTTTTAGCAAATGAATTTAAAGAAGGGATAACTGCTTTGGATATTTTGCAAAATATCCCAAATGCTATAAGATATTATTGGGAGCATTATAAAGAATTAGAGGGGGCATTCTATGAAAGATTATGAAATAATTGGCAGATTACAAGAAATAAAAGAGAGACTCAATTCAAGACCTTATGCCCCAATACTAAATATTCTATTTCTCACATACCACTTAATGCTAAAAAATTATGATATAGTGGAAACACATGCAGAAACACTTTCAATGGACTCTCCAACGCCGTCTACCTTTTATGAACTTTTTAGAGGAATCTCATATCTCATAAAAGGGAAGGACATTGACGCGAATATAGCTTTCAAATACGTTTTAAACATCGATCCAGAAAATCAATACGGATACCTTTTTAAGGGAATAATCAATCTCAAAGAAGGTAAAATTGCAAAAGAACTCTTTGATAAAGCAATTGTGCTTGCACCAAAATACGAAAAGGAAATAATTAAGGAGATTACAAATGCCGAGGAAAACGAAAAACTTAAAATAATTCTATCCGAAGAAAATATCTCCCGAAAAGAATTCATTAATATTCTTGAAGAGCTTGATAAGTCAGCAAAATTTGATCCAATCATCAAAACAACTCTTGCAGAAGCTTATTTAAGAGCAGGAGAATATAAAAAAGTCCCGCCCATACTAGAAAATGTATTAGTAAATTATCCAAACTATCCAAGAGCATTGTACCTTATGGGACGCATGATTGATGAATACCTTGGAAATCACGAAAAGGCAAATGATTACTTTAAAAAAATAATAGAAATAAATCCTCTTTGCAGGTTCGCCGTTGTCCCAATTGAGGAAGATAAGCTTCTAAAAATGGATGAATTAAACGAACTCAAAAATTTATACAAAATTGAAATGCCAGTTATTAAATTCTTTAAAGAAGAATTTGAAAAATTAGTTGAAAAACCACAAGTACAGGAAAAAGCTCAAAAGGAGGAACCTCAAAAAACAAAGCCTAAAGAAGCCGAAATAAATAAGAATAATGTAGACGATTCCCAAAAAGAGAAAAATCAAAGTGATATAGATGAACTATATGCTGGTATTAACCTTTTAAAAGAGAAAAAATACGAAGAGGCATTGAAGTTTTTCTTAAATAAGCTTAAAGAGTCTCAAAATAAAGAAAAATAAGAAGAAAAAAGACATACTTACATCAACCAAGCTTCCTGTTCTAAATCCAATAATATGGAATTTTCTTGAACTAATTGGATAAAAAATTGGTATTCCTTCAACTGTAATAAAGTCAAGAAATAGATGCGAAAATACTCCCACAATAAAAGGTGCTATCCCAAAATTTCCGAAGATAAAATAATATATGCAAAGAATCACAACATAAACAAAAGGCGTATGTAATATTCCTCTGTGCTTCAAATTTCTTGGTTTGTTTTTCACTACTTTTGAAAGCACACCAAATGTATCAATATCCGGAAATAGACTTCCAAAGGAAGCAAGTGTAACGTTAATAAGGCTTGTGTTGCCCTCTAAAAAAAGCGCAAAGGTTAAATGTGTAAAACCAAGCATAAAACTATTATATCAATGAAGGCATAACTGTAGAAAATGCTATAATTTATATGGAGGTGATAAAAATGATTATAAAGTACTATGGACATTCAAGCTTCCTAATTGAGACAAATGGTTTTAAAATTCTCACAGATCCATACGATCCATCAATGGGATATCCTGTAAAATTTCCAGAAGTAGACATAATAACCGTATCTCACGAGCACTTCGACCACAACGCAGTTAAGTATGTGCCAAGCTACAAGAAAGTTTTAAGAGGGGTAATAAATGAAGAAATTAACGGCATAAAATTTGAAAGTATCGAAGCCTATCACGATGAGAAAAATGGGCTTGAAAGAGGATTAATTCACCTTTTTAAGATTACTTCGGAAAACATTACCCTTATACACTTTGGTGATTTAGGAGATAAAAGGTTTAAAGAGAAACAAAAAAATTTCATAAAGGGCACAAATGTTTTCTTTATACCTGTTGGTTCAGTTTATACAATCGGACCCAATGACGCAAAGGAAATAATTAGCGAATTTAAGCCAAATATTGCAATTCCTATGCATTACCGATTAAAAGGATCAACACTAAATATTTTACCTCTTGAGGAATTTACAAAAGGAATCCACTTCAAAACCTTAAAGGAACTCAATATTAATAAAGAAAACCTTCCTCAAGGTGAGATTATTGTTCTTGAACCTCAATTTTAGAAATTCTTTTATTGTATAAATCAAACAAAAATGCAAAAATAACAAACCCTATTGAGAACCACTGATTTGGCGTAAGTCCAAAAAATCTATTTGGAATATAACGAATAAACTCAACAAGAAAAAGCATCGGAGAAAAGATATATCCAAAATAGGTAAAAAGTTTTCCATCATAAAGATTTTTATTCTTTCTTAGAATATAAATCAAAGCAAAGAAAGTAAGCCAACCACTAAGTGCATTGAGGAGTTGTGCAGGATAAAGTGGCGTATTAAGAAGATCACACTGGGATTTTGGATTTGTAAACACAAGTGAAAATGGAAAAACTTTGGGCCACCAGGATGGCACAGGAATTCCGTAGCAACAACCATTAAAGAAACATGCAAATTTACCAATACCATAACCAATTGCAACACCCAATGCGCCGCCATCAAGTACCTTTTTTAAAGAAACTTTGTAGAATTTTGCAGATATTACAATGGCGAGAAGTCCACCTAAAATCATTCCTTCAAAAGATAAGCCACCTTCCCAAAATGCAAAAATTGTAAGCGGATGTTTTAGGTATGTTGAAAGATAAGGCGACACAAACACCCAAAAAACCCTTGCGCCTAAAATCCCACCGATAAGTGCCCATATAACTACATTGAGGAAAGTATCTTCATCTATACCCCTGTCTTTCACATATCTAAGTGCTGTTAATATTCCAACAATTGCAGCAATTGCAACTATAACTCCATAAGTTCTCAATTCAAAATTTCCAATTTTTATTAGCACTGGATACATTCTAACCTCCTTTATTAATAAATATCGTCTTTTACGCTTTTTGTAGTTTTTTCTTCCTTCATTTCTTTAATAAATCCTTCATCATAGGACCTTACATTTATAGGAAGTGGTAATGGCACCGCATAGCCAAATACAAGTGCTTGCTTTTGTTCTAATGTAGACAGTATTTTTACAAGCCTTTTTGTATGTGAAGCACCTTGAAAAACAGCATTGATATCGTTTTCATCTTTCAGTTCCATTACAAGTCTTGTTCCAATTTGCGAAAGAACTTCTGGATCAATTTCGCTTGGCCTCTGATCAATAATGAAAAGAGTGACATTAAACTTTCTCATTTCCCTTGCAATTCTTCCAAAGACATTGTTTGCCTGATACTGCTTTGAGAGAAATTTGTGTGCTTCTTCAATTGCAATTACCACACGATTCTTTTGGGTATCTTCTGTTAAATTAGAAAATTCATTAAAAATTCTTCTTGTAATAATATTCGAAACAAAATAGTATGTAAGTCTATCGTCTTTATAATCACCAGAAAATTGCACAACCACGCTTACCCCATTTTTTAGGTTCTCAATTATGCTTTTTATTGAATCTCTTGAACTAGTTTCTTTAAGAAACTTCAAATTTTTCAATTTTTGGAGGTGTCTTGAAAGTGCATCAAGTGATTCTAAATTAACGGCAAGCTCGTCAGAAACTTCCTTTTTATCTTTTACATTTGGATACTCATCTAAAAGAAACTTAAGCCAATCTTTACGTCTCCTTGAAACTATTTCAAGCGTTTCTTCTGATTTTGGAGAAAATTGTAATATATCTGACACAAGCACAACATCTTCAGGCTCAACATCTTCATATGCAATTTCAATGTATGTATTTGCATCTTTACTTGATTTTGATACATCAAAAATTTTGACAGATTCTGAAAACAAACTTGCAAGAGAATCAATTTTTCCACTTTCACTTCTAATACTTCTTCCATGTTCATTATGCATATCAAAAATGAGCAAGGTAGAAATTTTATTCTTTATGAGACCTGCAAAAATTATTCTTGCAAAGAAAGATTTTCCAGATCCTGTAATACCAAAGAGTCCCGAATTTCTCATTGAGAGTTTTTCAAGATCTATGTAAAGTTTTTCTTTACTTGTAAGAGGTGTGCCTATGTAAAAAGCATTCTTCTCAGGAATAATTCTCCGAAAATCGGTCGACTTCACACTTCTTACTTTTGAAAAATGGGTTGGCAATGTTTTTACTGTGGTGCCATAAGAATTCGGATCCTTAGGTAGCGAAAGATATGGAAAAATGGAAATTTCATTATATACAAACGACGATACTGCAAGTTTTTCGATTCCATCGTCAACATCCTCATCAACTGGCGGATCAAAAAATACTTCATCTGTGGTCACCTTAAGCCTTATATCATCAACGACACACAAATAGTCCATATTTTTCCCTTCAACAACAACGAAATCTCCAATTCTTATATTTTCTGGATTCACATAGGTATTTAATTTAAATGTAAGACCTTCTCCAAAAGAGCCAGATGTAATGTACCCAATGTAATTGCTTAATTCCTTTTCCATTAACCCTTCACTCCCCTCACAATCTCCATAAGGGATGCATAATCCTTTCTAAAAGCAGTTGAAAGCTCTAATATTAGTTCTTTTAATCTTTCAGATCTTTCATCCTTATCAAACTCAGAAAGATAATTCTTTAATAGACCTATAATGGCTTTGTTTCTTTTTGGAAATCTATTTGAATCAATTCTTGCAAGTTCAAGCATTACGAAAATATTATCAAAAATTTTTTTAGTCTCCTCAAATTTTACCTCGTAAAGAAGCGCATTCATAACAGGCGACTTTGTAAAAGGAAAGTAATGCTCTTTATCAAACTCTGCAAGCGGATATATCTTAATAAGGTATCTTAGATAATCATTAACATGTGGGTATTCTTCCTGAAGTTTTTCTTCGGGTATACCGTATGACTCGTGGCTTCCACCAGGGATCATATTTATATAAAGATCATCAAGCACTAAAAATATCAGATTATTAATCTTTGTAGTTTTTAAAAGAGTCCCAACTTGAATAGTTGCCTTTTCCTTTGGTTCGGCAAGAATTTCAAGCCCGTCAATTGAAATTATTTCTGCTATATGCTTTTCTTCCATTTTTCAATATATTATATTAAAATACTTGAAAAAAATAACTTAATTTGTATTATTAAAGCAAAGGAGGTTAGGAAAATGATTTTGGATGGAAAAGAGATTGCAGTAAAATTACAAAACGAAATTAGGACTAATGTCGAGGAATTAAAGAAAAGGTTAATTAATCCGGCACTTGCAGTTGTGCAAGTTGGCGAAGAGAAGGCATCTGAAAGCTATGCAAAGAACATTAGAAAAGAAGGAGAAAACCTTGGCATTTATGTAGAGCATCATAAACTACCCACTGAAATTACGGAAGAAGAATTTCTTTATAATATTAAAAATCTTAATCTAAGAAAAGACATTCACGGAATCCTGATTGAACTTCCTTTGCCAGAGCACATAAACAAGTCAAAGGTAATAGAAACAATTGCACCAGAAAAGGATGTTGATGGTTTTCATCCCATAAACTTTGGAAAACTCTTTGAAGGAACCACTCCTTTTCAACCAGCAACTGCACAAGCAATACTTACCACCATAAAAACTGTCGTAACAATAGAGGGTAAATATGCTGTTGTGATAGGAAGAAGCAATATTGTTGGGAAACCAACTGCAGCATTACTTCTCCAAGAAAATGCAACAGTAACAATTTGTCACTCAAAAACAAGAAACCTCCAAGAAATAACAAGATTAGCAGATATTCTTGTTGTATCAGTAGGAAAAGCAAAACTAATCGATAAGAGTTATGTTAAACCTGGTGCTGTTGTAATTGATGCAGGAATCAATAAAATTGATGGAAAACTAGTTGGTGATGTGGATTTTGAGAGCGTTAAAGAAGTTGCAAGTTATATAACACCTGTCCCTGGTGGCATTGGAGTATTAACAACGCTTATGCTTTTCAGGAATACATTAAAAGCTGCAAAACTACAAAATAAAATAATTTAGGAGGTGAATTGTGCACGAAGGAGAAAGGAAACTTGAGTGGGCTTTTACACATATGAAAATTCTTCAAAAAATAAAGGATGACTTTGAGAAAAGAAAACCTTTTAAAGGAATTAATATTGCACTTTCAATTCACCTTGAAGCCAAAACTGCAAATCTTGCAAAAGTCCTTAAAATTGGTGGTGCAAATATCTATGTGTCTGGCTCAAATCCTCTTACTACACAAGACGATGTTGCGGAGGCTCTAAGAAATTTTGGAATCCCAGTTTTTGCAAGAAGAGGGGAAACTGAAAGTGAACATCTTGAAAACATCATGAAAACTCTTGATGTAAAACCACATATTGTGATTGATGACGGCGGAGATCTTGTACACCTTTTACACTACAAAAGAAAAGATCTTCTCAAAAATGTTATTGGCGCATGCGAAGAAACTACAACGGGTGTTATAAGAAACAAAGCACTTGAGAATGCAAAACTCCTCAAATTCCCAGTTATTGCAGTAAACAATGGGAAATGTAAGCACCTTTTTGATAATAGATATGGAACAGGTCAATCTACATGGGATGCCATAATGAGAACAACTAACCTAAACATAGCGGGAAAAAACGTCGTTGTTGCAGGTTATGGCTGGGTAGGAAAGGGTGTTGCAATGAGAGCTCGGGGATTAGGAGCAAAGGTAATTGTAACTGAAGTTGACCCAATAAAAGCAATTGAAGCACATATGGATGGCTTCGAAGTAATGGAAATGAAAAATGCCGCAAAAATTGGTGATATTTTTGTTACCACGACTGGTAATATAAATGTAATTGATTCAAGACATTTTGAACTTCTAAAAGATGGAGCAATTTTAACAAATGCTGGGCACTTCAATGTTGAAATAGCAATGGACGAACTTGAGAAAGAAAAAGTCTCAAAACGTGAAGTTAGACAAAACATCGAGGAATACACTCTTAAAAATGGAAGACATGTCTATGTATTAGGTGAAGGAAGGTTAGTGAACCTTGCATGTGCTGACGGACATCCAATTGAAATAATGGATTTATCCTTCGCGCTTCAAGCTCTTTCTGCAGAGTACCTCTTAACACACAAGCTTGAAAACAAAGTCTATGATGTCCCAGAAGAAATAGACACAAAGGTTGCAAACATATTCCTTGATGCTAATGGTATAAAAATTGATAAACTCACCAAAAAACAAATAGATTATCTTACAAAGCCACATTAAGAGGGATAAATGAAAAAGGAAGAAATTGAACGAATTGAATCAATTGAAAGAAAATTGTTTGAAATAGAGGAACGTCTATCGGATATTGAAAATGCAATTGAGAACATACTCGAGTTCTTCCAGAATGTGCTTTCAAGCGATCCAAATGCAACACGAAATTAGAAGGTTATTAAAAGGAGGCTTATATGTCTTTAATTGTTACCGTTTATGTGCCATCTGGAATTGTAATGGCATCTGACAGTAGACAAACTGTATCCTTGCAAAGGCAGGATATACCAAATGCAACTCCAATTCCAATTGTGAGTTCAGATTATGTCTACAAAACATTTCTCCTTTCAAAAAACAATGTAGGTATTTCTACTTTTGGAGAGACCTTCTTGGGCGGAATTCCAATGGACTTTTACATTCAAAAGTTTGAGGAAGAAATTGTTCAGCCACACGATACAGTTGAAGAAATTACAAATAAACTCCTGAATTTTTTTAGAGCTTCTTTTCCAAATGCCGATACCTCGTTCCATATTGCAGGGTATGTAAAAGAAGGAAAGAGTAGCATCCCTTATGTGTATCACATAAACATAAAAAGAAGTGAAAAATTTCGAGTAAATTACTCAAATGAAATGCGAAAAGTTGTTTATGGGGCAAGTTGGGGAGGAGAAGGAGATATTCTAAACGAAATACTTAATCCCGTTTTTATAAAAGACCCACACGGCAATTTTGTGCAGATCCCTAAAGCACCAATCCTCTGGGATGCTATGCCACTCCAAGATGCAATTGATTTTGCAGTCTATGCTATCCAAACTACAATTGATACAATGAGATTCCAAGCTCGCCCAAAAACGGTAGGCGGTCCTATTGATGTACTTCTTATAACGATGGAGGGAAGTAAATTCATACGGAGAAAAGAAATTAGGTAATGATTTTTAGGTTAATCTTTGCTTTAATATTTCTAATTCTTCTATACGGATATTTTATTGAGCGATTTTTAGTTCAAAAAACAAAGATTGCATTCAATAATTCATTTAATATAAAATTTGCTCATATTACTGATCTACACTTTTCAAGAGAAACTAAACGTGAGAGAAGAATTCTTGCAATTTTAAAAGAAGAATCTCCAGATATCATCTTTATAACAGGTGATGTAGTTAATTACAGGGAAGAATTTGTGGCTTATTTTTACCTTAAGAAGATAAAAGAATTGGGAAAACCAGTCTATTTTGTCTTTGGTAATTGGGACTACAAAATAAAAGACTTCAAAAAGCTTAAAACAGATCTAAAAAATCTTGAGATCACTGTGCTTGAAGATGAAAATACGGTTTATACAAAGAACGGCCAGAAAGTAAATATTGTTGGCGTAAATGATCCATATACAAAAAGAGCAAATCTTAAAAAGGCAGTTTCTGGCATTGATAAGTCCTTATATACCATTCTTTTGTCACATTCACCTGATATCTTTTATGAAGCAAAGGAAAAGAGCATAAATCTTGTCTTATGTGGACATACACATGGAGGACAGATTAAATTCCCATTTATTAAATTTGCGCTCTTTGTACCTTCAAGATACGGATCTCGGTTCCTTTGCGGGCTATTTAGAGAAGGGAATACTACAATGTATGTAAATAGAGGCATTGGAGAAAGCCGTTTACCTATAAGAATTTTTGCAAGACCAGAGATTCTTATCGGAACAATTTAAATATAAGTATAATAGGTTTGGAAAGGTGGTGGTATCATGAAAGAAATTAAGAAAGTTGTAATTCCAGTAGGTGGTTTTGGCACTAGACTTCTCCCAATCACAAAATCCCAACCAAAAGAGATGCTTCCCATTGTTGACAAACCTGCAGTTCAATATGTTGTTGAAGAAGCAATAAACTCTGGTATAAAGGATATCTTACTTATAACAGGAAGAGGAAAAAGGGCAATCGAAGATTATTTTGATTATGCAATTGAACTCGAACAGGAACTTGAGCAAAAAGGGAAGCATGATCTTTTAAAGATAGTAAGAGAAACAAGCGAACTTGCCTCAATTTTTTACGTAAGACAAAAGCTTGCAAGAGGCTTAGGAGATGCTGTATATCATGCAAAGGGATTTATTAATGATGAATATTTTGGCGTGCTACTTGCAGACGATATTATTGATGCTGATGTGCCCGTATTAAAGCAAATGATACAAATTCATAAAAAGTATGGTGGTAATGTTATTGCTGTAATGAAAGTCCCAATGAGCGATGTCAAGTCTTATGGAATAATTGAAGCAAAAAAGATTGAAGATCGCGTATACGAGGTTAAAGATCTTGTTGAAAAGCCCGAACCAATTGAAGCGCCATCTAATCTTGCAATTGTTGGAAGATATATACTAAATCATACAATTTTCGAAGCCCTCGAAAAAACACAACCTGGCAAAAATGGGGAAATACAATTAACTGATGCGATAAGAAAACTTCTTTTAAATGAGAGAGTTTTTGCATATGAATTTGAAGGCACACGTTACGATGTAGGTGAAAAACTGGGTCTCATAAAAGCAAATATAGCCTTTTCATTTAAAAGGGAGGAGTTAAAAGAAGAACTTAAAAATTATCTAAAAGATCTATGTAAGGAAGACTAATTCCCCAAACATAACATCAGGCGAAACATCTGTAATTTTAACATTGGCAAAAGAATTAATGGGAACATCTCCTCTAAATTCTACCTTAAGGTAATGGGGAGTAAAACCTGTTAATTTTCCGTTATTATCTTCTTCAACAAGCACTTCAACAACACGCCCCAAAAAACGTTCTTTAAATTCCTTTGCAATTGCATTTGCAAAATCCCTTGTACGCTCGCTTCTAACCGTTTTTGTAATTTCAGGTACATTTTCTTTAAAGTAAAATGCGGGTGTAAACGGCCTCTTCGAATACCTAAATACATGCACCTTTGAGAATGTAACCTCTCTTATTATTGACAACGAATTTAGAAATGCATTCTCAGTTTCAAAAGGAAAACCAACAATTATATCAGTTGAAATTGAAAAGTCAGGGTCAATTTTTCGTAATTTCTCAACAATTTTTAAATAATCTTCCCTTGTATAACCTCTATTCATCTTTTTCAAAATCTCGTTATCGCCTGATTGAAGGGATATATGCATATGAGGTGTAAGTGCATATGGTTCTTTAAACTCATCAATGAGCTCGTCACTCACATGTTTTGGATGAATTGAGGAAATTCTCAGTCTCTTTAAGCCATCTATTTTCTTTAAGTCCCTAATAAGATCAACAAGTGTAATACCTATATCTTCGCCAAATTTTCCAATCTCAGTTCCTGTAAGCACTATTTCTTTAAATCCTTTATCAACAAGCCTTTTTACTTCATTAATCACAAGATCCTTTTTCTTACTCTTTATTTCATATCCACGGACAAATGGTACAATGCAGTATGTACAAAAATTATTGCAACCTTCTTCAATCTTTACAAACGCACGCGACCTTTCAAGAAAACTCTCTATTCTTTCAACTTCTCCGTCTTTTGCTTCAATTCCCGTCTTTATAAAATCAGCAATTTTACTTTTTGCACCGCGATAAAAATAAACTCTTGAAATTCTATCTTCGTCATGGAGTTTTACATAGCAACCTGTAAGAATTATGAGAGCATTTGGATTCTTTCGTATAGCCTCGTTCAAAGCCTTTCGTGTTTCCCGTTCTGCCTTTTCTGTTACAACGCATGAATTTACAATGTAAATATCTGCCATATCCTTAAAATTGACTTCTGAGTAACCCGCACTAATTAAAGACTCTCTCATCAATTCTGACTCGTATTGATTTGTTTTACAGCCTAATGTGAAAATCGCAAAGTTCATCCTAAGATCTTTTCTGATAGTTGCTCTAATTTGTTTGCAATTTCCTCAAGGACAAAGATTCCCTTAATATAATCCATTCTTATTGGACCCAAAAGGCCCAAAGTTCCTTCAAGTTCTTTAATTGAGTATTTAACAGTAATAAGACTGTAATCCCACAATTCTGGCAGTTTGTTTTCCTCTCCTATAACAAGTTGCAACTTCTCGTCCTTCGTAACATCGTTTAGTATCCTTTCAAGTACTTCTTTTTCTTCAAGAATGTTTAATAAAAATTTGAGCCTTTCTTCAGCAATTTGAATTTGAGTGGTAAGAAGATTGGAAATTCCTCTTATAAATATCTCTTTTGTTTTCCTTTTCTCATATTCATTTTTAAGAGTCTCATAGAATTTTCCAATGATTTGTGAAAAACTTTTTCCTAATTCGTCAATGTAAAAAGCATTACTGAGGATTTCCTTTAGAGCCTGTTTAAGAGTCAAATTCTGCAATTTTCCGTTCAAGAAATTTTCAATGAGCCTCAGGTTTTCTTCTGAAAGTTGGTAGTTTCCAAGGAGTATTGCTTCAGTTGTTTGTGTTGTAGTTACAATTACGGTGAAAAGAAGATTTGTTGCTAAAAAGAAATGAATATAACGTAGTTTTTCGTCTTCAAAGCATGGAGAAACAACAAGAGAAATTTCATTTGTATATTTTGAAATGAGTTCCGAAATTTGTGAGAGTATCTCAGAAAGGTTCTTAATTTTCTCTGGCTCTGGGAATTTAATTTCCGACAATTTCAAACGCTTTCTTTCTTTTAAAGACTCTTCAACAAAGTATCTAAAGCCCTTTGTAGTTGGAATTCTTCCAGAGGAGGCATGGACCTGTGTAAGAAAACCCATTTCATCAAGTTCCGCCATATAGTTTCTTACGGTTGCAGGAGAAATAGGAAAATTAACATTCCGTGCAACCCGTTCAGAAGAGACGGGCTCGCCAGTTTCAATATATTCTTTCACAACTTCCTTCAATACTTCGGATTTTCTCTTGTCAAGTTCCATGGCAATATATATTATAACACAAATTTTGATGTAATTTGATTTTGAGTATAATTACTCTGATAGATATTAGCTTGTTGTAAGAAAGGATGGTAAACATGCTTAAAAAACTAATAGAAGAGCCTCATTCAAACGAACGAGTTTCAAACTTCAACATACTTTTAAAGGACTTAAAGGCATTTGTTTCGGTTCCTTTTTCTATCTCTTGGTATAGGAGTTCAGAATCCAAAAAGGTTTTTCCACTTCTCTTACAGGAACTTCAAGACCTTAATCCCGATAGAATTAGACTAAAAAAGTTTTTGCCAGGATACAATCCTTTCTTCAAACACTTAGATTATCTTCAATACTACCTATACGAAGAAAATGGAAAACCAGTTGGAAGAATTGCTTCTATTATCGATAGAAACTACAAAGAAAAGAAATACCAAGGACGGATTGGTATAATTGGCCTCTTTGAAGCAGAAACAAAAGAAATTGGATTTAAACTTCTCGATGAAGCGATAAAAGACCTTAAAAATGAAGGCTGCACAAAAATCATTGGCCCTATGAGATTTAATGCATCAGGAGAAGCAGGACTTCTTATAAATGGATTTGAACATACACCGATGCCAATGGAACCATACAATCCACCATACTATAAAGAAGTTTTTGATGAATATGGAGAAAAAGAAAATGATTGGTATTCCTTCCTAATAGACGAAGAGAGGGCTTCAAAATACATGGAAAGAGTAACGGCAGTTCTCAATAATAGTCTTAATATTGAAGAAAAGCTCAGAAAAGAAGGTATAGTAATAAGAGATGCGAACCTAAAAGATTATGCAAACGAGATAGAAAAGATAAGAAAAATTTACAATGCTGCCTGGGATACAATAGAACATCCACAATTTGAAAAATTTAGCGATGAAGAATTCAACTATATCGCAGCATCGCTCAAACAAATTGCAATACCTGAACTCATATATATCGTAGAAGAAAACGGAAATGCAATTGGCGTATCAGTTACGATTCCAAACATAAACGAAGTCATAAAAGAAATTGATGACAAACTTTTCAAAAAATTCTATCCACACAGAAGTTCTTTTTCTTTAGCAGATACATACAGAGACATAATTATTTTTAGGGAAATAATGAGGCGTCTTAAAAACAAAAAATTCATGAGTGCAAGAATTTTTATCTTGGGACTTCTCAAAAAGCGAACTGGCCTCGATGCACTCCTCTATAAGAGGACATTTGATGTTGGAAGAAGTCTTGGAATGAAGTATGCATCAGCCTCACAAATTGCCGATACGAATGTAGATATGACAAATCCACTTATGAAAATGGGAACTATTGGCTTCACTTGGAGAGTATACAATATTAAATATTAACTCTTCTTGAATAAAAGGCTTAAAAGGAAAATTACTGAAATTACAAAAATAATCGCAGGACCTGTTGGAAGATTTAAAATGTACGAAGCACCAATTCCAAGAATGCTTCCTGCAATTCCAAAAATTACAGAATAAATAAAAGTTTCTCTCATATTTCTTGATATATTAAGAGCTGTCGCCGGTGGAATAACAACAAGTGCAGAAACAAGAATTATACCAACAATTTTTGTGGAGATTAAAACTATAAGAGAAAGTATCGCCATAAAAATGTAGTCAATGAGAATCACATTGTATCCTCTTATTTTCGCCAAATCGATATCCACCGAAATAAGAATAAATCTCTTCATAAGAATCGCAGTTATTATTATCACTGGAATTGAAATTGCAATTATGAGGTATATATCAAACTTTGATGTTGAAAGAATATCTCCAAAAAGATAACTCATTAAATCTGGTTTATAACCTTTTACAAAAGATACAAGAATTAGCCCAATACTCATTGAAAAAGGAAGAAGGATTCCTATTATTGTGTCTGAAAAAAGCTGGGATTTTTCGACAAAATATGAAACACCAACCCCGGTTAAAAGTCCCACGCCAATTGCTCCAACAAATGGATTTGTATTTGTAAGGTACGCAAGTGCAACACCTGCAAGAGAAGCATGCGATACTGCATGTGCAAAGAAAGACATCTTTCGTAAAACCACAAACACTCCAATTAATGCACACAAAAAACTTGTTAAAACCCCTGCAATAAGACTTCTAATGATTATTGGATTCATGGTCTTTGTAAAACTCGCACGGCCCTCCTTCCTTACAAATCTTATGCTTGTAAGTTGAAACATCCTCTCCAAAAATACCTGCAAAGTTTTCCTCAAGAAATACATCTTCAGGATTACCAAAGCACACAAGCCTTTTATTTATGCAAATAGCAACATCAGCCATTTTAGTTATATTATAAACATCGTGCGACACAAGGAGGATCGTAACATTATAAGTTTCTTTTGTATATTTCAAAAACTCATAAAAGGCACGCTCTCCAATTTTATCAACACCAGAGAAGGGTTCGTCAAAAAGCATGAGTTTAGGTTTAGATAAAAGTGCTCTTACAATTAAGACTCTCTGAAGTTCGCCGCCAGAAAGAGAAGAAATTTTTTTAGATAGAAGGCGATTAACATCGCCTACCGTTGCAAATTCTGAAATTGAATCTTTTAAGTTTCTTCCGTAAGGTGGGAAAGATATCTCAAGAAACTCATAAACAGTTAAAGGCAAGCTCTTTGTTCCTTCAAAACGTTGCGGCACATAGGCAATTTTAAATCTATCTTCTTTGGTTAATTCTTCTCTTCTTTTTTGAAATATTTTTACAGTTCCTTCATAAGGTATAAGCCCTAAGATTGCTTTAAGAAGAGTAGTTTTACCCGCTCCATTTGGACCTAAAATAACTGCAAATTGTCCCTCATCAACTTTAAATGAAATATCTCGAAGAGCAAAGCTATCATTAAATTTTACATTTAAATTTTGAACTTCAAGAATTGTATTTTCCATCATTTTAGCGCATCATAGATGGTATTTACATTGTACTCAATAAGATCAGTATAAGTCTTTATCTTCACTCCATCCCCAATGGGATCCAAACTTAAAACTTTTACATGGGTATCCTCAACGATTGACTTATAAATATCAGAGGAGAGCTGTGGCTCTTTAAAAACCACTTTAACATTGTATTTCTTGATTAGATTTTCTATTTCGATAATCTGTTTTGGAGTAGGTAGTTTATTTGGATCTGGTTCAATTGACGCAAGGATATTAATTCCAAAATATTCTGCAAAATATGGAAATGCATCGTGGAAGGTTATTACATTTCTATTTGGCAAATTGACCAACTTCTGTCTAAGTTCGGATGCTTTATTAAGTATCGCCTTTTTGTAATTTTCGTAATTCTTTTCATAAACATCCTTATGTATTGGATCAAGTTCGACAAGTGTATTTTTAATAACTTCACTTTGGATTACAAAATATTCAGGATTGAGCCAAAGATGGGGATTGCCGTTATGTAACTCAACAACATTTTTAAGTGGTTCTGAAACATTGACAACCCTTGCAGTAAGAGATGAAATTACTGACTTTAAAAATTCTTCAAGTCCAAAGTTGTTTTCAAAAATTACTGATACATTTTCAAGATTTTGTAAATCCTGTGGAGTAAGAACATAAGTATGTGGAGAGCTTCCAGGTAGTACAATCACAAACACATCTACAAGATCTCCCCCAATCGACTTAACCGCATCATAAAAAGGGTAAATCGTAACTGCAACCTTCAATTTCGAACTCTCAGTTTTACTTCTGCAACCCGTAAATAAAGTCCCCAAAAACAAAACAACAAGAATTAAAATAAAGACCTTTTTCAAACTCATATAAATCACCCTGTATATTATAGCACGGAATTAAAGAAAGATTAAAAAACCTTAAACTAAAGTTATAGTTTATTTTGCATTTTTATTAAATAACAATTTATAATCACCATGGGGTACTTGCTTATTTCTCTATTTTTTACTATCTCTTCAATAACCTCTTTAAATTCAACAGGAGTATGGCTATATTTTTCGTAGAAATCACAATCGATAAAATACAACGTGAACCTCGGGCATTTTTTAGGGTTTATAAAACTCTCAACGGATACATTGAATAAAATACCCTCAATATTACAAATAACTAAATATTTAGAAAACTCCTGTAATTTCTTTTACAGCTTTCTCTATTCTTCGAAGACCTTCTTCAAGGATTACTCTGGGAGTTGCAAAGTTAAGACGTGCAAAACCTTTACCCGATTCACCAAAAATATAGCCATCATCGAGGCCAACTTTTGCCTTTTTTCTTAAGAATTCACTTAATTCATGTTCATCTAAACCAAGTTCTCTAAAATCAAGCCATGCAAGATAAGTACCTTCAGGTCTTATGACTTTTACATTTGGAATTCTTTTTTTAACAAAATCCATTAAAAAATTTATGTTTTCTTCAAGATACTCAAGAAGTTGTGAAAGCCATTCATCGCCATAGCGAAATGCAGCTTCCATTGCAACAAGCCCAAAGGCATTTGGTGTTGAGAGAATTCGCCCTTTTGCCTCAATGAATCGTGCTCTTATTCTTTCATTAGGAATTATAATAACGGACGTTTCAAGACCTGCAAGGTTAAAAGTTTTACTTGCCGACATACAAGTAATAGAGTTCTCTTGAAACTCTTTAGAAATTGTTGCAAATGGAATATGTTTATGCCCTTTATAAACTATCTCACAATGAATCTCATCAGAAATCATAACTGCACCATGTCTTAAAACGATTTCTCCAATTTTTTCAAGCTCTTTTCTATTAAAAACTCTTCCAACAGGATTATGGGGATTAGACATAATCATTGCCCTAACCCTTGCAGGTGTTGGAGTAAGACCAGGTTTAGGTAAGAATTTTTTCTCAAGATCTTCAAAATCAATTTCATAATGACCATTTACAAGTTTTAAATCAGAACTCACAACATGCGCACCGTTATCTCTAATTGCATGGAAAAACGGATAATACACAGGTTCTTGAACAAGAACGCTATCTCCAGGTGATGCAAATGTTTTAACAGCTGTGTAAAGAGCAGGAACAACCCCGGGTGTAAAAACAAGCCATTCAGGCTTTACATCCCAATTATATTTTCTTTTTAACCTATCTATAGTAGCCTCAACAAGCGAATCTGGAACAACCGTGTATCCGTAAATTTCATGTTCTGCACGTTTACGAATTGCATCTGTGATCGGCTTTGCAATTTTAAAATCCATATCAGCAACCCACATAGGAAGCACATCGCTATCTTGAAATATGAGTTTTACACCATCCCACTTGTAGGAAGCAGTACCAATCCTATTAACAACTTCATCAAAGTTATATTTCATAATTTCGCCTCCAATAAATCAAATCGCCTTGCTTCTTTTATTAAAATCTACGGATAAATTTTAATTAATTTCGTAAAAATTGACTTATCCTCTGAGAACGAAGCAACTTCAGGCTTATCTGAAACACCAAACACTATAGCACCTTTTGAAAGCGCATATTTTCCAATGTCAAAAACTTCACCTGTTATAAGAATCTCTTCTGAAAGAAGAGTCTCTAAAGGTGTGTCATCAGGTAAAAAGTTCATTCTTGCAAGAGTTTTTTCGAGTTCGACTTTTCTAAAAGTCGGAAATAATGTCGGTGATTTTGCTTTGATATTTTCTTTTACTTCATAAACAAGGTCTTGAAGTTGTCCTGAAACTCTAATATCTTCTATAAATTCCTCAAAAGATGTTGTTTTTGCAAGCTTTAGAAATTCATCAAGAGAAATTGCATTAGAATAAATAATGAGAGTTGTAATTGAGACAATATCCTGATTATCCTGAGTAAAGTTCAAAAGATCCTTTGTGTGAATTGATTTGTAGAGTTTCAAAAAATTTCCTTTTTCCAACGAATCAAATTTCTTCTGAAAAATTGCTTCAGCAATGGAAACTATTGCGTCGGTTCTTGCCTTGTCAATTGGAAGATGATTTCTTCCATGCGCACCAATTGCTGTTTTATCAATGTCAATAATTACAATTGTTTTATCACTAATTTTATCGGAGACAAAATCTTTTATCTTTGCCCAACTATTGTTAAAAACAACATAAGGATAAGGAGATTCAAAGTTTGTTTTCTCCTCATCAGTAATCACTCCAAAAATATCAAATCCTAATTCTTCGAGATTTTTTATAACTGTGAGATCCGAAAGAAACGTATCGCCAAGATAGACTATGTTTGAAAAGTCCATCGCACTTTTTAAAATCTCAGAAATTACGAGCGCATACTCTTTGTCCTTTTTCCGGGGAAGTGCTTGAAGCTCGAGCTTATCTTTCAAAGTTTCAAAATTTGGAAGAGACTTTTTAACCGGATTTAATTCTCTAAAAATTATATAATCCCTAAAAATATCGTTTAATATACCTTTTTTAAACATCATATAAGCCCCTTTGCAAACGCAAATTCTGCATTAAGTATGCTCCCTCCTGCGGCACCTCGAATAGTGTTATGGGATAAAATAGTAAAAGTTAGAACATCACCTTTGAGTTTTATCCTCCCAACGCTTACACTCATTCCCTTTCCATTATTTAAATCAAGGGTAGGCTGAGGGCGTAGAGTATCCTCAAATACAATGATTGGTTTTTCTGGTGCTGTGGGAAGCTTTAATTCCTGTGGAAGACCTTTGAAATCCCTAAACGCTTGTATAATTTCTCTCAAATATGCCTCAACTTTCAAAAATACAACCTCTGTGTGTCCTTCACGCACAGGCACTCTATTAGTTCGAGCAAAAATATCGATATCAGAATCTTTAAATTCGTTCTCAAATGTTCCTAAAATCTTTTTTGTTTCAATCTCAATTTTCTCTTCTTCTTTTTCAATGTAAGGTAAAATATTCCCATGTATTTCCAAAGCAGAAAGCCCATGAATGCCTGCGCCTGAAATTGCTTGCATTGTCACGACAAACAGATCACTTATTCTAAATCTTCGAGAAAGTGCTTTTAAAGGTATCACAAGCCCTGTTGTGGAGCAATTTGCATTGGTAATGATAAATCCCTTTGTGCCCTGAAATTTTACAGCCTCAATATGATCAGGGTTCACTTCTGGAATTAAAATGGGAACAAATTTATCGTATCTATGAGAAGATGCATTTGAAAAAACAAAGTGCCCATTTTCTGCAAGTTCAACTTCGAGGGTATATGCAACATCAGATGGAAGAGCTGAAAATACTATACTTTCCTCAACCTGTGGCAAGTCTTCAAAGGATTTTAAGACTATATCTTTTGCGTATTCTGGAATATCAGTTTCTAAAATCCAATAAACAGCATCCTTATAACGTTTTCCCTCACTTCTTTTACTTGCATATAGACTTGTCACTTCAAAGAAAGGGTGATTCTCTAAAAGGCTTACAAATCTTTGACCAACTAAACCAGTTGCACCCATAATGGCTACTTTTTTCTTCATATGTACGCCTCCAAACTTAAAATGTCCTGTAGCACCCCTTCAGCTGTAATCCTGAGGCCTGCACCAAGCCCACGAATTGTTATAGGTATTCCGGAAAAGTTCTTTAAATAAATTTCAAAGATGTTTTCACCCTCTTTAAGTGTTGCAAATGTAGAATCCTTTGGAAAACTCTTTAAAGTAATCCTTAGTTTATCTTCAATTTCTACAACAGGATAGACAACACCATTTTTAGAAAGTTCCTTCAGGCGATGTTCAAAATTCATTAAATCATTTTCAAAAAATTCGTCAAGCGTCTTTGCCTTCGTAAAACACTCAAATTCAATATCCTTCTCTTTAAAGTCTTTTCCTATAAGATATGAAAGAATTTTTCCCTTTCTAAGCAAATCCATCCCTACAAGGTCATCAACAGGATTTGGTTCTGTATATCCCAATTCAACTGCCTTCAAAATTGCATCTTTAAGTGATTTACCTCTATTTACAAGCGTAAAAATAAATGAAAGTGTACCAGAGGGAAGCCCTACAATTCTATATACCTCATCGAAAGAATTGATAAAATCTCTTATAACCTTAATCAAAGGAAGCGATGCACCCACTGTTGTTTCATAAAGGAATTTTCCTTTTGCACTTGTGAATTTTTTATAAGTTTCATAATCAGTTGCAAGGTTTTTCTTATTTGATGTAACCACATTGTAACCCAAAGAAAGTAGTTCAAGAAGATCCATTCCAATCGTATCAGAATTCGTTACATCAACTACTATTGTATTTTTGGGAAGAGTTTTTACATAATTCAAAGGAGAGCCTACATTCTTGAATCTAAAATCCCAATTCTTAATGTGTGTCTCAACTTCATCACTCTTTGCAAAACTTCCTGATCTTGCAAGTCCCGCATAACGCAATCGAAGGTGAAGGTTATTCTCGAAATACTCTTTGTTTTCTTCAATGAGTTTTATAAGCTCCTTTCCAACAGAGCCAACCCCAAACTGGAAAATATTAAGAGTTTTTATCTTGGGATTTGCAAGTCCAAGTTCACTGTGAAGCGCATTAATACTCTTTGAAACATCTCCCCTTTTAACAACAAAAGAAAGGCTATTTTCTGATGAACCTTGCACAACTGACAGGATTCTAAAACCATATGCATATGAAATCCTAAATATTTCTTTTTGAATCGATTCATCGCTATTTAAACCATCGCCAACAATTGAAATAATTGATAGATTCTTTTTAGATGAAATTCTATCGATAAGTTCAAGTTTTATTTCGTTTTCAAATTCGTGTTCAAGTCCTTTTAGAAGAAGATCTACTTCACTCTCTTTTACAAATAGATCAACAGTTTGCTCTGATGAGGATTGTGCAATCATTATTATGTTTACATTTGATCTATTTGCAACATCAAAAATTCGTTTTGAGATCCCTTTAAGTCCCTGCATACCCTTTCCCTCAACTGAAACAAGTGCAATATCCTTTATGGATGTTACCGCCTTTGGTCCCAAAAATGATGTCTCATCTGAAATAAGCGTATGTGAGCCATTGGGATTAAAAGTATTAATAACACGAATGGGAATATGTTTTTCAATTGCAGGAATAAGAGACTTTGAGTGCATTACTTTTGCGCCAAAATAGGATAGTTCTCTTACCTCTGCATAGCTCAATTTCTCAATAGTCTTTGCATCAGAGACTATCTTTGGATCTGCACTTAATACCCCGTTTACATCTGTATAAATCCAAACCTCTCTTGCATCAAGAAGCCTTCCTAAAATAGTTGCAGAATAATCGCTTCCTCCACGCCCAAGTGTAGTTATTGATGAATCAAAAGTTACTCCAATATATCCTGTTACAACTGGGGTAAATCCCTCTTTTAGGTATCTTCCAAAGATTTTTTCGGCTCGTTTCTTACTTTCTTCATAAAGCGGATTTGCGTCAAGAAAATCAGAAGTCGTAATAAGATATTTTATTGCATCCACAGGCACTGACTTAAGACCCATATTCTGAAAATATTTTGAGACTATCCTTGCGTTGAGACGCTCTCCAAAAGATTGAATAAGTGCATTTGCTCTATCTGATAGTTCCCTCAACCTATAAACTGCAAAAATTATTTGTTCAAGTTCGTCCAATAATTCATTAACTGATTTAAGTGTGCTTCCAAATAGTTCAATTGAAGTTTCATTGTGTTTTTTCCTAATCGATTCTAAAACATCTTTGAAACTCTCATCACCTGATACCGCAAGATTACCTGCCTTTATAAGACTATCGGTTATACCGCTCATTGCTGATACAACAACAATCTTAGATTCAGGAATACCTTTAACAATATCATAAACTTGCCTTATTGCCTTTGCGCTCCCAACAGATGTGCCACCAAACTTTAAGACAAGCATATCAAGATACCTCCGATGTAATCTTCTTTAAAATAATTTCAAGATCTTTAAGATTTGATATTGCAAAAAACCTATTCGTAACGGAAACACCTTGAATCATTCCCGTATGCAGGTTGATAGAAGTATCAGGGTCTTTAAGAAGATTTCCTGTAAGAATCAAAAGAACCTTATCGCTACTCCTAATTACACCTGATCTTCTAAGCTTTCTTAAACCAGCAAGCGTAGAAGCACTTGAGGGCTCACATCCTATCCCAATATTATCAATATCTCTTTTTGCTTCAAGGATTTCAGCATCGCTTACACTTTCAACAATACCGTTTGTAAATTTTATTGATTGCACGGCTTTTTCATAATTTACAGGGTTTCCTATACGAATTGCTGTTGCAATCGTTTCGGCTTTCATTGGTTCAAATTTTTTAAAGTCATTCTTAAATGCTTTATAAAAAGGCGAGGCAGCTTCTGCTTGAATGACTGCAAGACGAGGGATTTTATCAATAAAATGAAACTCATAGAGTTCCTTTAGCGCCTTTCCAAAGGCTGAAGTATTCCCTAAATTGCCACCCGGCACTATAATCCAATCAGGCACCTCAAAATCAAGTTCTTCAAGAGCATTTATGATAATTGTCTTTTGCCCTTCAAGGCGAAGAGGATTTAAGGAATTAAGAAGATAAAGTTTATATTCATAACTTGCATCTTCTACAAGCTTCATTGCATAATCAAAATCACCTTCAATTTCAAGTACATTTGCCCCATACGAAAGCGCCTGCGATAACTTTCCAATAGCAACTTTACCTTTGGGAATAAAAACAACACTTTTAAGCCCCGCATGAGAAGAATAACTTGCCAAAGATGCAGAGGTATTTCCAGTTGAGGCACATGCAGTAATTTTAAAACCGAGTTTCTTTGCAACACTTACGCCAACTGTCATTCCCCTATCCTTAAAAGAGCCCGTTGGATTTTCCCCTTCATGCTTGAAGTATACTTCCATCCCATCTATGATTTTCTTGTATAAGTTTGTCCTTCCCTCAGGAAGCGTGACAATTGAATCTTCCTCAATATCAAGGACAAACTCCCTGTATCGCCATACGCCACTTTGATCATAGGGCTTTAAAGACATTCTTCTTTTAAGAAATGTTTCTTTAAACGATGGATGAAGAGGTTCTTTAAGGCTTACTTCTAATAATCCGCCACACTCACAACGAGTTTTTGATGAAAAAACATCGTATGTTTTCCCACATCTAATACATCTAAGCTCCCTTTCCATATTGGGATAATTATAATATAAATTGCAAATTTTGAGAAGAAATGGAAATGGAACTTTTCCGTTATTTTTAATTCTATTATATAATTCAATTACAACAATCTAAAATTAGGAGGTAGATATGGAAGAATTAAAGGATTTTGACCCAAGAGACGTTGAAGAAAATAAGGTAATTGCAAGCTTATCATACATTTCAATTCTATTTTTAATTCCTTTGCTTGTAAAACGTGATAGTAAATTTTGTATAGAGCATGCAAAACAGGGGCTTGTGCTTTTTATTTTTGAAATTGCCTTAAGTATTATTGAATATATCCCAATACTTGGATGGATTATAGGTTTGCTTGGTGGAATTGTTTTATTTGTTGTTTCTCTTATTGGCTTTATCTATGCATTGCAGGGTAAGTTTTGGAAGATACCTATCGTTTATGATTTAGCCCAAAACTTCAAATTCTAATTTAAGGAATGAACTATGGATTGGGATATAAGCACAAAAAAAGTGCTCATTACGGGGGCAACATCTGGCATCGGCAAGGCAACCTTAATAGACCTTGCAAAGTCAAAAGCATTTGTTATCTTTACCGCAAGAGATAAAAATAAGGCTCTTACGGTGCTCAAAGAGGCAAAAGAATTATCTAAAAATGAAAACATAGAATTCTTTGAGGTAGACCTTTCAAGTTTCAAATCAATTTTAGATTTTCTTAAAAGATTCAAAGAAAAACATAACAAACTTGATATTCTTATAAATAATGCTGGCACATGGAACATGAGACTTGCACTTACAGAGGACGGCATTGAAAAAACCTTTATGGTGAATTATCTTGCACCTTTTTACATTACACACTCCCTTTTGCCGCTTCTTTCTGAAGGTAGTCCTTCAAGAATAATCAATGTATCATCTGCAATGCACAAAGGCGGTAAAATTAATTTAGATGACCTTGAATCGAGAAATCACTATAATGGTATTCAATCTTATAGTAATTCAAAACTCATGATACTTATGTTCACAATTGAACTTGCAAAGAGACTAAAAGACAAAGGTATTTATGTCTTTGCAGTTCACCCTGGACTTGTTAAAACTGGGATATTTTCAAACTTTCCGAAACCTATAAGAGATTTGTTCCTAATTGGCGCAAAAACCCCAGAAGAAGGTGCGAAGACAAGTATATACCTTGCAAAGACTAAGGATATAGAATATCTTACAGGAAATTACTTTGCAGACTCAAAACCAACAGATTACTTAAAAATCGCAGATAACGAGGATTTGCGAAAAAAACTTTGGGATAAAACTACAGACTACATAAAGAAATACATAAACGATTTCGAACCTTTGGTTTAATTAAAAAAGCCCCTCTTTAGGTTGAGGGGCTTTATCATAATCTATCTGCTTGCTCTTTTAGTAAGTTTCTCCAGAGCGATAGAATGCTTCGATTTTTTCTTCATTTTCTTTGAGGACCTTTTCTTTTCTTTGTTTATATTCCCGTATTCTCTTTGCAACTTCTGGGTGATCATGTTCAAACACAGGCCGAGAGATTTCTTCCCATTTCTTTGAAAGCTCATCAAGGTGTTTTCCAACATCTTTATACATATTTTCTAAGGTGCCATCTGTGGAACGTACACCAGGAAGGGAACCAATCTTTCTAAATACTTGAGGATTATCAACAAGCATACAAGGTCGTAATAGATTATCCGAATATGGTTGAAGTTTCTGTATCTCTTTAAAGAATGGAAGTTGAAGTGCCTCCTTTAAACTTATTTCATTGATATTTCCCTGTGCAAGGTGTATAAATGCGCATGGTTCAATGCCACCATCTGCCGTAATGTGAATGTAACTTCTTCCTCCTGCAATACAACCGTCGGTATATATACCATCATTCCAAAAGTCCGCTGCAAAAAGTGGTTTGGTTG
>NZ_JBMFSR010000013.1:0-30002 GCF_049967455.1 Caldisericum sp.
AAATCCCTCAATAGAGGGAGCAAAAACCTCCCTTCGAACTACCCCAAAAGGAGGAGATTTCTCACTTCGTTCGAAATGACTGGTTATGTTTATTCTGAAGGTTATTTCTGTTTGTCATTCCGAAGGAGCGTAAGCGACTGAGGAATCTCCTCAGTCTCGGGGGAGTGTTGAGGGGGCGATTTGTTGCCCCCTCAAAATATGGAGATTTCTCAGTCGCTTTCGCTCCTTCGAAATGACAATTATTGGAAGGGGGACTTTGAAATGACAATCATTGGAAGCGGGACTTCGAAATGACAATTATTGGAAGCGGGATGCGCTCCCTTCCAGATTTCCCCTAAAAACAATATTAATTGGGGGAGTATTGAGTTGCATTAAAGTAGCTCACTTTTTCTAACCTGGCTTGAAAAAAGATAGTATTTCTTAGAGACAGAGTTGAGATGTCTTTAAAATGTAAAAATTTTTTGGTTATTTAATGATAGTTTTTTCCAAATACCGAAATCGTTACTTTTAGGGTATAATTAATTGAGATGAAAATAAAGATATTTGATGGGCACAATGTAATTGGAGGAAATAAGATATTCGTTGAAAGTAAAAGTGGACAGTCATTTATCCTCGATTTTGGCAAGAATTTTAAGCAGTTTTCACAGTACTTTGAAGAGTTTTTGACACCAAGAGCAGGTGCAGGATTACACGACTTTTGGAAGTTAAACCTCATTCCTCATCTTAAGGGACTTTATAGAGAAGGTTTACTTTACTATGTGAAAGATGAGGTTGATAAAGCATTAACTATTAATCCTGTTGCAGTATTTGTTTCCCACGGGCATATGGATCACTTTGGTTATATATCATTCCTAAGAGAAGATATCCCAATCATTGCAACTCCTATAACCCATCATATCATTAAAGCTTATCAAGATACGGGAAATCAAAGCTTTTTTGAAGAATTTTATATTGTTTCAAATGTAGCTTTTACTAATGGTGTAAAAGAACAAAAGTTGAAAAAGGATACAGGCAATAAAATTGAAAGGAATTTTAGATATCCTAAAGTGTCTTCTAAAAGTGAAAATAAAGTTTCTTTTGAAAGCGAAGAATTAGGTGATTTTAAATACAGAGTTTTTGAAGTTGATCATTCTGTTTTAGGCGCATCTTCTATATATTTTGAGGTTGATGGAATAAAGGTTGCATATACTGGAGATATAAGATTTCATGGTAAAGGAGCCCACAAAACTGAGGAATTTTTCGAATTTTTGTCTCAAAATGGTGTTGATGTCCTTTTAATAGAGGGCACACGAATTAATGAAAATTCTTTACAAAAATTGGACGAACCCCAACTGAGGGAAGAGGATATTAAACAAAATGCAATTAAGGTTGTAAATAGCAATAAAGGAAAACTTGTTATTGCAGATTTTGGAGCAAGAAATATTGAGCGTCTTGAAATATTCTTTGAAATTGCAAAGGAAACTGGAAGGCGCCTTGCGATCACGATGAAGGATGCATATTTACTTAATCTTTTAAAAAGCGATGGTGTTAACATAATTGATGAGGCGAATATTGTTATTATTGAAAGTAAAAGAGAACAAAATAGAGCGTGGACTAAAGAAATTAACAAAAATGATGCATATAAGGATAGGTTTGTGACAATTTCTGAAATTGGAAAAAGTCCTCAGGATTACATAGTTTGTTATAGCTTCTGGGACATGCCAAATCTTCTTGATATAGAAATTAATGGTGGCGCCTACATATATTCTACAAGTGAAGCATATACTGAAGAGCAAATGTTTGACACTCATAGGCTTTTAAATTGGATATCCACGTTTAATTTAACTCCATATGGTCTTGAAGTTGGAGATGATGCAATACCTACTTTTACAAGGGAGTACCATGTCTCAGGACATGCAAGTCCAAGGGATCTATTAAAGCATATTGAAATTGCAAAACCAAGATATATTATACCAATACATACTGAGAATCTTTTATCTTACAGGGATCTTTTAAGGTCAAAACTCGGGTATAATTTCCAAATTATAACAGAAACTGATCAATCAGGTATTTTAACTTTTGATCTTTAGGGTTTCAAGTTTACTTTATTTATGAAAGCTTGTAAATTTTCTCTTCCATCAATTCTTACTCGAGGAAGCAAAAGGGGATCGTTTTTTGGATTTGCCAATCCTGGGATTTCTGTGGCTGCCATTGTGTATCCGTATGCCTTAAGAATTTCTTTTGAATCTCTATCAAAGCCTCCGAAGGGATAACAAAAAGAAGTTGGAGTATAGTTAAGTAGTCTTTTTACATCGTTTGTGCATGCTTTTATCTCATAAATTTTTGTAAGGAGTGGACTTCTTTTTAAATTAACATGGTCTCTTGTATGTGTGCCGACTTCACAAAGACCACTATTAAGCATCTCTTTTACTTCATCTTTGCTCATGTAGAAGTTAGTGTGCATTCCTGTGTATTTAGTTATCAAAAAGATGACAAAGTGAAAATTATATTTCTTAAGTATAGGGTATGCGTATTTGTATACGCCTTTATCTCCATCATCAAATGTAAGAACAATTGGTTTTTTGGGATAAGGTAGGTTTCCTTTCCAAATTTCGTTAAGCTCTTTTAGAGTTATTGGCGTGAATCCATTTTTGTGCAAATAGTCCATCATACTTTCAAATAGTTTTGGATCGATTGTAAGTGATTTTGTTAATTCGCTTGCATTTTGAGGGACAGGGGAGACATTGTGAAACATAAGGATTGGAACATAAGAAACACCTTGTTCTAAATATTTCTTTGTTCTTGTAATCTTATGTGTGTTTGCTACAGGCTCCCATGCATCTTTTGAATGTATATAAGTTTCATACTTAACGGCACTTTCTGAAATTGCTTCTTTATTTTCTTCGGACACATAGTAAACAGAAAATATGAAAACAAGTACAAATACTAAAAATGTTATTAAAACAATCTCGATTTCTTTTTTCATTTTACAATTTAAACCACCTATATACGAATAATTTAATTATATCAGTAAATACAAGAGTTACAAGTAGCGCATAGAGAAGCGTTATCATAATGAGTCCAAAGTGTGCCTTAGCTACAAATATACCGAACGTGGAAATAAGAGTTGCTACGATCAAATCTCCTAAAATTGACATTATAACTGCCTTACTTGGGAGGGATGAAAAGAAAAACCTTTCTTCTCTGAAATTGAGTATGTTAAATAGTCCCGATACAAGTAAAAGATAAAACATAATTGTTTGGAGTTCTGAGAATGTAACCTTAAAGTATTTTTGGGCAAGATACATCGCGATGAAGAGTTCCGAAATTTTTAATACACCAAATATTAAAGACATTGAAAGAAGTTTTTTGACGTTCCATTTTTCTGGGCGATTTGAAGGTACGACATTATCTGTTGCAATCGACATTGTAACAAAATCGTAAAGGAAGAGCATCAAAATCATGGCAACTGGTGTAATTATTGGCTTTCCTATGATGAGGGTTGCAATAGATACAAAAAATACGATCTGGAATGTTTTTACAACCTTATTTAATATCCAAATGACAATTCTTTTATAAATTTCTCTTCCAACTTTTATAAGATTTACAATATTAGATAAACCCTCTTCTGTAAGAATTACTTTTGCAGATTGCTTTGCAATATCAAGAGAATCTTTTACCGCAATTCCGAGGTCTGCTTTCTTTAGAGCAGGTGCATCGTTTGCACCATCACCTGTCATACCAACTGTATGACCCTTCTTTTGATATAAATCAACAATTTTGAATTTATCTTCAGGTACAACTTCTGCAAATGCATCAAAGGAGTCGACATCCATTTCCTTATCTTTTTCTATTTCTTTAATTGAGATGACGCGTTCTCCAATAGAAACTTCCTTTGCAACCGATTGTGCAATTAGTTTATTATCTCCGGTAATCATTTTTGGCATTACGCCCATTTCTTTTATTTCTTCTATGAATTTTTTAGAATCCTTTCTTGGATAATCAAAAAATGTAAGAAGTCCAACAAAAGTAGTTTGATTTTCTTTCTTTATCGCAACTCCAAGACTTCTTTTCCCAAGGTTTGCAAATTTTTCTACAACTTCGTATATGCTTTTATCTTTGTTATCGGACATTTCGATTATAACTTGGGGTGCGCCTTTATAAATGTTTATTTTGTTGTTTTCTTTATCAAGCACTTCTGCTTCTGAATATTTTTTGTCAGGATCAAAGGGATAGAATTTGACAAGTTTATATAATCCTTTTACATTATCTTTTCCAAATTCTATGACTGCAGAGTCAATTGGGTCTTTTGTGTTTGGATCAGAACAAAGATACGCAAGCTCTACAACATCTTCTTGAGAAAAATCTTTACCTATAGGTACAACATCAACAATTCTTATCTTATTTTCGGTTATGGTGCCGGTTTTATCGAGGCATAGTATATCCATCATAGCGCTATTTTCAATACCATCGAGTTTTCGAACAAGTACTCCAACAGAAGCAAGTTTTAAAGATCCAAGCGCAAGTGCAAGGACAGTCATTGCTGGCAGTGCAACTGGAATTGATGCAATGAGAAGTGTAAGAACAAAAGGAAGTGCGTCAAAAATAGGGGTTTTATTGATAATAAATTTAATGACAACCAAAGCAACGAAGATAAAATCAAATATAAGAAGCCCTTTTGTAACGCTCATTGTTATCTCTTCAATTATGAGTTTTGGCTTCGCCTTTTCAATGAGTTCTGCAGTTTTTCCGAAATATGTATTTCTTCCCGTTTTTTCTACAATTGCAATTGCGCTTCCCCTTGTAACAAGACTTCCTGAATAAATTTCGTCATTTGCACCGCACTCCTTAGGAATTGATTCTCCTGTTAAAATTGACTGGTCTACAAGCAAATTTCCCTCAATAATTTTACAATCTGCAGGCACAATATCTCCCATAACGATTTTTATGACATCACCTGGGACAAGCTCTCTTGCAGGTATCTCTTTAAAAACTCCATCACGAAGCACGTGTGCGTTAACGGAAATTTTCTTTGAGAGTGCTTCTACTGCCTTTGATGCCCTGAACTCCTCTGAAAAGCCCAAAACTGCATTTAGTAGAAGCAAAAAAAACATAACAAGAGCATCTACGTATCTTTTCATTAAAAGGGATATTATCATTGCACCTTCTATAACAAAGGCAGTTAAACCGGTAAATCTCTTTAAAAAATCAAGGATAGGAGGAGTTTCCTTTTGCTTTATCTCATTGAATCCGAATCTCTTTTGCAGTTCAAGCGCCTCTTCTGTTGTAAGACCCTTGTAATTCATAAGTTACCTCCCGTATTGTTATTGTAAATTTTGAGCCAACATTAACTTTGCTTTCAACGCTTATTTTTGCACCGATGAGATTTGTAAGTTCTTTTGCAATCGAAAGCCCTAAACCAATTCCTCCAGTTTCTCTTGAGCGAGACTTTTCACCCCTATAGAATCTATCAAATATGTATGGTATATCTTCTTCTTTTATGCCAATTCCCGAATCTTCTACAGTAATGTTCACATCATTTCCCTCTTTTCTTGCATAAATTTTTACAAACCCATTTTCTTTATTGTATGCAATGCCGTTTTCTATCAAAATTGAAAGAATTTCTTCAAGTATATCTTTATCTGTCTTTATTCTAAGGTTATCCTCAGTTTCAAAACTTAAATTTACGTGCTTACTTTGTGCAAGTCCTTCAAATTGTGATTTAAGATTCATAAAGAGATCTTTAAGAAAAACGGATTCTACTTTTACAGGATATGTACCTGTGTCAAGTCGTGATATAAATAGCATGTCTTGTATGAGCTTTGACATTCTATTTGCTGAGTCTAAAATTGTTTCAAGTTTCTCTTTGTAATAATCAGGATTTCGCTCCTTCATCAAGGCAACTTCAATGTTTGCTTTAATTGTAGAAATTGGCGTTTTTAATTCGTGAGATGCATCCTGTGTAAATTGTTTAAGGATTCTCACTGATTCTTCAATTGGTCTTATTGCCGAGCTTGCAAATCTATAAGAGAGGATTATTGTTAAAAGTAGTATGAAAGGGACAACAAAAAGAAAAGAAAAAAGAACTTCATGCAAGGAAGCCTCAAGGTTGTCATAATTTCTTGCAACAACTAAATAGTAGTTTGTGCTGTTAAGTTTGGTTATATAGGCACGGATTGTCTTTTGTTCATCGCCTTCTTTTCCCTCAAGGGTATAAAATCCTTCCCTTATATTTTGGGGTAAGGTAAATTGGTCTTGCAAATTTTCGTATAGAATTTTGCCATTTGAATCCAATATTATTAAACTTTCATTTCCTAAATCGTAATTTTTTAGAATTCCTGAAATCGACTTTAGGTCTTCTATTGCAGATTCTTCCTTTCCTACAAGTGCTGTTCCAATCGCAATAGCGCGGTTTTGTAGTGTGGAATCAAAATCCTTGTAGGCAGAGTTGGAAAAGGTAAAATAAAATGCAACAATTAGCAGCATAACTATTATGAGTGTTGTTATTGTGTATTGGAGCGTGAGTTTTATCTTTGCGCGTTTTATGTCCTTATCATCACTCAATTTCATAACCTACACCTGGTATAGTTTTTATAAGCTTTTTTTCAAAGCCTGAATCAACTTTCCTTCTTATATTTTTAATATGTGTTCTCAATGTGTCAGACCAAGGAGTTGAATTTTCATCCCAGAGGTGATTTTCAAGTTCTTTCTTTTCAACGATTCTCCCTCTATTCAAGCAAAGATAAACAAGAATTTGGTACTCTTTTCTTGTAAGGTCAATTTTTTTACCACCTCTTGTAACTATCATTTTTTCCGTATCTATTTCGAGATCTTCAATTTTTATGTTGCCCGTTTTTATTTCTTTTGTCCTTCTTAAAAGTGCATGCACTCTTGCTAAAAGTTCTCTAAAATCAAAGGGTTTTGTGAGATAATCGTCTGCCCCAATTCCAAATGTTTTAACCTTTGTTTCAATTTCACCTCTTGCTGTGAGCATTAAAACTGGCATTTTGTATTTGTTTTCTCTTATCTTTTTGAGAAGATTAATGCCATCAAGTTTTGGAAGCATTATATCAAGAATTACAAGATCATAAGCTTCCTCTATCTCTATCTTTGATAAAGCACTTTCGCCATCATATGCAACATCGACCACAAAATTATTTTCTATTAGCCCCTCTTTAATTGCATTTGCAAGAGGTTTTTCATCTTCGACAAGAAGTATTCTCATAACATCCTCTAAAATAGTTTAAGTGCACCTGTTGTAATAAGCGTTACAATAATTCCTGCTTCAATTACACCAAGTGAAATTGAAATAAACGCCTTCAATTTATCCATTCCGAGGATCTCTGCTGCAAGTGCTCCAGAATATGCACCTGTGCCGGGAAGTGGTATTGCAACAAAGATCATAAGTCCCCAAAATCCATATTTATCCACATATGGCTTTGCCCTTTTTTGAAGGTTCAAGAGGTACTTTTTTAAGAGCCTATCAAGTGGTGGAATCTTCGAGAAAACAAAAATAATAAGATCCCACATTAAAAATACAATAGGTGTAACGAGAATATTCGCGATGATTACAATAATTGCACTACTTAAGACTGGCAATTTGTATTTAAGGACTGCAAGAGGGATTGCCCCTCTAAGTTCGACTGCAGGAAATAAGGTCACTAAGAATATATAAATCCAAGTTTTGAAATCTCCCATGTAGCTCTCCTTAGATTATATCAAACCCTAATTTATGTGCAAACTTTTCAATATATGGAAAAATCAGAAAGAAATTAAAAATTGTAAAAGTTGTCCCCAAAAGCATTCCTCCTAAAATGTCAAATGGAAAATGGACTCCGATGTAAATTCTTGAGATGCCAACCAAAAGTGCTACAAATAACGCAAAAATACCAGATATATGCCTTTTTTCAAAGAGAAGCGATGTAGCAAACGCAAACATGGCAGTTGTGTGATTACTTGGGAACGACGAAGTTGCGTCATCTTTTACAAGGTCAATTCCTAAACCAATTACAAAAGGACGTGGATGATAATAAACATTTTTTGTGATATATCCCATTGTGATTGCAATTAGAACTGATGTTCCAACAAAAAGAAACCCCTTTATGTCTTTCTTAATGAGAAGATATGTTAAGTAAATTGGTATTAAGATAATCAAATATTTTGCAACAAATATCATAAAAGCGTTTAAGTCAAAGTGCGTTTTTGCAAGCCCATTTATGGCATTAAAAAGCATAATATTTAAGTTATTCATAAGTTGCCTCCATATAGTTTAAATTATACCACAAAAATAGGGGGCATATGCCCCCTAAGTGTGAGGATACTACTTGTATTAGTGTTCTCCTGCAACTTCCTCTTGTACTGTATCTGTATCAGGTGCTTTGGATACCTCTTCTTGGGTTGCTTTCTCTTCTGCTCCATCGGATGCTTCAGTTGCAAGCACTGTTCCGTTTCCTGCATCAACCTTTACATCGAACACTTTGCCCTGTGCATCTTTTACTTCAACTGCATAGACAAGATAGCCATTTTCATTATCAAGAGTTGTCTTAACTACTGTACCTGGAACTTTTGCAAGAGCTGATGCCTCTGCTTCACTCTGCGAAATCTTTGCAAGTCCTTGAAGTGCTGAGGATTCGCTTGCTTCGTCTTTTGCGTTAGTGTCAGTTACCTTAATGCTTCCAACATAGTTTGGTTCCTGTGCGCCTGACTGAGTATCAGTTTCAATTGCTTCATCTTTTGTCTCAGTTCCTTCGGTAACTGCTTGGTTTGACTGAGTAACTGATGTACCTGAGGAAACCGCTTGAGTTGAAGGTGTGTTTCCTGCCATAACAAAGTGTCTTCCCACAAAAGCCATAGAGCTTAAAAGCCCTAACACAAACAACGCTACTAAAATCTTCTTTTTCATAGTGCACCTCCCTGTGCCTAAGTTTTTGGAAGTTTTTTCAAACTTCCTGAGACAATTATAAAAAGGGGTCCGTGAAGAATCTGTGAAGAAAAAAATTGTTTTTAAAAATCTCACAGAATGCATAATTTTTGAAGTTCTGTTAGGATTTTATTTTTTGCTTCCGTGTAATTTCTCATGTAAAAGTGTAAACTTAGTATTGTAAGAAGTCTTTAAAAAGTCTATGTGGAGAGTTCCTAATATGTTTATATTTCTTTTAAAGTTTTTAAGAAAATATTGTTTAAATTTTTTTTAGAATAAAATTCCATTTTTACTATTCCATCGATAATAATATTTTTAGAAATGCCATTAAATATTCGAAGTGCAAATTTTTGGAATTCTAAAAGCAGGCTCAGCTGTTATGAAAATTTTTCCACAATACATTATAAATTTTTTGTGCTAAAATTATACTGTGGAACATTTAGAAAATTGGCTGTTGTTACTTAGAACATATACGGAGGTACATTTTCGTCATCTTGAGGTCCCTCTGTATGTTTTTAATTATGAAGTTTCTTATCCTCCACTTGTGAGGTATTATATCTTTTTTTATATAATTAATGCTATTAATTTGCTTTCGACGATAACATTTGTGGGACTAATTTTGCTTGTAATTATTGGACTTCTTAAAAAGCGCCCCGTTCCAATTGAAAAATACACCCCAGAAAAGATTGTATCAATAGTTACTGCACATAACGAAGAAGAATCAATTGGTGTTGTTCTTGATTCTTTATTTGATGCTAACTTTGATGAGGTTTATCTTGTTGCGGATGCATGCACTGATAGAACCGTTGAAATCGCAAGAGAAAAGGGTGTAAATGTAATTGAGTTAGATAAACACTCTAAATCAAAGGCATTAAATGAAGCAATACCAATTATAGTTGATAAAGTTGGAGAAAAATCCTTTTATATGTTTTTCGATGCGGGAAATTATGTACCAAAGGATTTTCTTTTTAGGGCGATACCTTTTATAAAAAGCTATCCAATTATTCAATTCAGAACACGTAATGCTAATTTTAAAACCTGGGTTTCAAGAATGTTTGTCATTATGTCTGCCTTCTTCTTTAAAATCCAAGAAGCACTTAATAATATTGGCCTTTCAGCAATTTTAAGTGGTTTTGGATGGGGTGCATATGGGTTTGTGTTGAAGGAATATCCGTACAGTTGCAAAAGTATAACTGATGATTTCGAATACAGTCTAAAGGTAAGATATAACATTGCTTATGTAAGTTCTGTAAGTGTTTATGATGAAAAACCAGAGGACTTTATAACCTCTTTTAAACAAAGATTGCGTTGGATTCGCGGCTACTTTTATGAGATGTTTTTCGACATTAGAAGTTTCAAGTATAAACCTTATTTTTTATTTCTTCCTCTCTCTTTTCTTCTTTGGGTTATAAGTATCGTTGCACTTTTAGCAAACTTCCATGTTATTACAGTTGTTTCATCATTTGTAATTAATTCGATTTTGTTTTTCTTTACGCTCGATAACAATGATCTCAATATGGTTAAGTTTTATGATGTGTTGGTCTTCTTTTTCTTTAACCTTACAAATCTCTTAGTAATTTTTATTGCTTTGTTCACCTGCCGAAACACAAAGTGGTTCAGGACTCCTCACAAAGGAATTATTGCAACAAAAGTATAGTTTGATTATGAATTTTGTGGTATAATATTTTGACCTCGGGGGAGCCCTTGTGGCTGAGAGGGGTGCTTTGAGGCATCCGACCCCTGGAACCTGATCCGGGTAATGCCGGCGTAGGGAGATGGTGCAAGGCAAGAGCCTACACCCTCCCAAAATGCGGGAGGTTTTTTAAATTTGAAGAACAGTTTAAAGGTTGTTGAGATTGTACTTACGGTAGGGCTTTTCACATTTACCCTATCAAAATCTACAATTGTTTCTGTTGTTTCATTTTTTGCACTTGTAATTCTTTTGGTGAGATTGGTTAGGAATTCACAAATTCTAAAAGGTGTCTCTTTTATCCTATTTTTGTATCTTTGGCAGATTATTTCATCTCATAAACTTGTTCCCTCGTATATACTTCCCACACCTTCTAAAATTTTAGGAATCATAATTACTCAATCTAATGTCATTTTACCAAATCTTTTTGCAACTCTTGAAGTGACATTTATTGGATTTTTCCTTTCAATTCTTTTTGGCATTATTCTTGCACTCCTTATGCACATTACAAGACCCATAGAAGACCTTATTTATCCTATTGCGGTTATAACTCAATCAACTCCTACGATTGCAATTGCTCCCCTTATAATCCTTTGGCTTGGTTTTGGAATGCTTCCAAAGATTGTTGTTGTGATTTGGGCAACATTTTTCCCGATAACTGTTAACACACTTCTTGGGCTCCGCACCGTCGATACCGATATGATCGATGTATTAAAGGCAATTTCTGCGAAAAAACGCGACATTTTTAAATACGTTATCTTCCCGCATACGCTTTCATACATTATAACGGGCATTGAAATTTCGTCTCCTTATGCCATCTTAGGGACGCTTACTGCAGAATGGATGGGAACAACAGTTGGCATGGGGCTATACATAAGAAGGTCTTTTTCCTCTTTTAGACTGGATCAGGTTTTTGCAGGGACAATTATTATAATTCTTTTCAGTCTCCTTATGTGGGGCTCTGCAACAATCCTGAGGCAAAGATTTACACGCTACTTAGGAGGTGAAAAATGAGGAAAGTAATTTTGGCTTTGTTGAGTTTTTTACTTATCTTTTCTTCTTTTGGCTGTTCCCCGAAGGAGACGAAGCTTGCGAATCTTACAAAAGTTACGCTTATGCTCGATTGGACTCCGAATACAAATCACACAGGAATATATGTTGCGCTTGATAAGGGTTATTTTAAGGAAAGAAATCTTGATGTTACAGTTGTTCAACCATCTGAAGTATGGCCAGAGCAAGCTGTTTCAGGTGGAAAGGCAGACTTTGGAATTTCTTTTCAGGAATCACTTACCCAGTATGTTGTAAATGAAGGCGCACCACTTGTTGCTATATCTGCCATCCTTCAACATGATACGTCAGGCCTCATATGGCTTAAAGACTCGGGTATCACCTCTCCAAAAGATTTTGCAAACAAAACGTATGGCGGGTGGGGAAGCGCTTGGGAGAACGCAATAGTTGATTATGTTGCTAAGGAAAATGGAGTAGATCCTTCCACAATTAAGAAAGTTGAACTTGGTGTGTTTGACCAAATTACAGGACTTCAAAAGAAGGTTTACGACTTTACATGGGTTTACTACGGATGGGAAGGAATCGATGCGGAATTGCGAGGTTTAAAGTTTGACTTCTACAGTTTAAGAGACCACATTAAAAATTTTGACCACTATACTCCTATATTTATCACAAGCAAAAGCATGATTGAAAATCACCCTGAAATAGTAAAGGCATTTGTTGAGGCAATATCTCAAGGCTATACTTATGCAGCAAAAAATCCAGATGAGGCTGCTAAAATTCTTTTGAAATACGCACCCGAGCTTGATAAGAACCTTGTTATGAAATCACAAGAATGGATTTCGCCGTATTACCTTGATGAATCTGGTTGTTTTGGTGTGATGAAAGAATCTATTTTTAGGAATTTTACCGATCTTATGTATAATCTTGGAATTATAAAAAGCAAGGTTAATGATGTTAATACACTTTTTACAAATGAGTTTCTTCCATGCAAGAAGTAATAGTTAATGGTGTTAAGGTTTATTATGAAGGTTTCCTTGCGGTAAACAATGTGAGTTTTACATTGCCTAAAGGAAGTTATCTTTCAATTATTGGTCCTTCAGGGTGTGGAAAAACCTCTCTTCTTAAGGCAATCGCTGGACTTTTACCTTACGAAGGTTATATCTTACGCCCTGAGGGGCCTTTAGGCTATATGCCACAAAAGGGTGTGCTCCTTCCGTGGTATACGCTTTTAAAAAATCTTGAAATTCCTCTTCTTATAAGAGGTATAAACGAAATTGAAGCAAGAAAAAGAGTTCTTGATTTACTCCCAAAATTTGGGCTTAAAGGTTTTGAAAACCATTTTCCTAATGCTCTTTCAGGTGGCATGTATCAAAGGGCAGCACTTCTTAGAACGCTTTTAACAGATTCTGAATTATTACTCTTGGATGAACCTTTTGGTGCAGTAGATGCCTTAAACAGACGAAAACTTTGGCTTTATCTTGAAAATATGAGACAAAAGTTTAACTTTTCAACAATAATGGTAACTCATGATGTTGAAGAGGCAGTATTTCTCTCTGATATCATTGTTATTATCCACAAATATCCAGGTGAGTTAAAAGAGATTGTTCAGATTGATTTACCACATCCTCGAACACTTCAAACAATCTCAACTGATGAGTTTTCTTCGAAAGTTGAGTATGTTCTTGAAAAAATAATCGAAGAAAACAATTAAATATTTACATTCACTTTTTTTCTAAAAAATTTATAATATTTGTGAGAAAAAATATTTTGGAGGAGGCAAATGAAAAAGTTACTTCTATTTGTAATTTTATTTTCCCTATTTATCCCTAATGTTGTCTTTGGGAAAACTCTTTATTGGAAAACTCTCCTTACAAAGGATAAACTTGTTTCGCATCAAGACTATTTTACTCCTATAAAAGGAATTGTAGTTGATCCTAATAATCCTAATATTATCTATCTTGCATCATGGGGAAATGGAGTACTAAAGAGTGAAGATGGTGGTGCGCATTTTTACCCAATTAACGATGGTCTTAGCGAACTCTATACCTATACTGTTAAAGTTGATCCTAATAATTCAAATATCCTATATGTAGGCACTGCAACAGGTGTATTCGTCTCATACAATAGCGGAGCAACTTTTAGCCTCCTTCAAGATTTGAGATTGGATATTACAAGCATTGAATTTGGAACGGGAGTTCTTTATGCAGGTGTTTTTAACAACGGAGTAAACGCAGGACTTTATAAATTTGTAGATAATAAGTGGGTCGAGGTGGGACTTTCAGATTTAGATATTATTTCAATTGCAAGATTAGATGCTTCTACTCTTCTTTTGGGGACTTCTGACGGGCTTTATTCTTTCGATGAAAAGACCTCAACTTTTAAATTTCTTGGATTTCAAGGGTCTGCGATTAATAGCGTTGCCGTATCAAGCAAAAAGATTGTTTTAGGGACAAGTAATGGAGTTTATGAGAGCGATAGTGCTCCACTTTATTTTGTCCCAATAAAACATGTAAAACTTTCGGAAGGAAATTTTCTTTCGGTAGCCATTTACAAGGATAATCCTTATAAGTTTATTACAGGACAAGATAACGGGTTTCTTTACAGATTTGATTTAAATACAGGTGCTTTCGAAATGTTAATAGTTAATGTAAAGTGCATCTATTCTTTGTTTATTACTAAAGATGATAAAATATTTGTTGGTACAGAAAATGCATTTTTGTGGTCAGACAACAATGGACAGTCCTTCAAGGGGTTTAGTGTTAAGGTGTCAGGAGGAGAACTTCAGGTTGATCCGTTGAATAAAAACATCATTTATGTGGGCTCTGATAAAGGTTTATTTAAAAGCGTTGATGGAGGCGTAAGATTTATTAATCTCGGATTACCAAACAATGTGGTTTTTTCTATTGCAATAAATCCCAATGATGATAAAGAGTTATTTGTAGGTACATCTCTTGGTTTGTTCCGTTCAAATGACTTCGGCAAAAACTTTACAGAGATAAAACAATTTTCAGGATACTCCGTTACATTTGTTGCTATTTCACCTTCAAATCAAAGGACTTTTGCAGGATCCGAATTGGGATTGTTTGTGTCATCTGATCACGGTGAAACATGGGAAAAGAGTTTGTCGATCAAAGACGGAGATTTTATACCATATATAGCAATAGATCCTACAAATTCAAATACTATTTATGCTGTAACTTTCATTGATGGTCTTTATAAAACAACTGATGGAGGAAAAACCTGGCAGTACCTTGGGTATAGTGACCTTATTATTACTTCAATTTCTATTTGTAAGCGTAATCCAAATTTAGTCTATATGTCAACTATTGGAAGTGTCTATGTAAGCGTTGATGGAGGAAAAAGTTTTATTAAGACCTTTAATATCTCAGCAGGGTTATATGGAAGTTATGAGTTTAAGCAGGTTGTTGTTGATGAGGAGAATCCAAATATTGCATTTGCTGTTGGAGATCTTGTTATATATGGGCAAGACAATGTCACTAAATTACTAAAAAAATTTTATGATGAACCATTTTTGTATATGACAAAAGATATGGGCAAAAACTGGGAAAAGCTTGACCTCCCTAATACAATAGAGTATAATAATGCAATCTATTTCGATAAAGAAACTAATAGTGCCCTCCTTTTAACGGGCATTGGTATCCTTCATTATGATTTCAATAGTATGCGATATTACTACTTTACTCAAGGGTTTCCAGACGAGTATATAAGGGTTGTAAAATTCTTTAATGATTCCATTTTTGTGGGAACAGATTTAGGAAATATTGGTAAAAGTTCAGATGGTGGTGAAACCTTTAAATTCCATGCAAAATTTGATAATCCCATCCTTTCGCTATTCCAAAGTCCAACAAACCCAGACACTATTTATGCAGGGACTTCGATGGGCTTGCTTGTGTCAACCGATTTTGGCTCTTTATGGAGAAAAGCTACTGACCTTTCAGATGCGATATACAAAATAACAGGTTATTCTTCTAACGGACACGATATCATATTTTTGGGAACAGATACAGGTATCTTCGAAATAGATGGTTTCTTTGATTCCATTAGAAAAATTTACGATGGTATTTGCACGGCTCTTTATTATGATAATGGCAAACTTTATGCAGGAACTGATAATGGACTTATTGTAACGAATGATTTTAAAAACTTCGAAATTGTTAAAGACATACAAGAAAGAATTAATGTAATCACAACTTTTGATAACTCAGTTTTAGCAGGAACAATGAACGGGCTTTATGTTATTAGTGGAGATGGTGTTAAGGTGGTTCTTGAAAATACTGCTATATTTGATATATTGTCTCAGAATAATGTTGTTTATCTTGCAACCGATAGCGGTGTGCTTATTTTGAATAAAGACTTATCTTATACTCCGATAAATAATGGGCTTACAAATTATTATGCAACATCTATTACCTCAAATAAAAATGGTGATATATTCTTAGGGACAGATGGTGGCGGTTTATTTAAGCTTGAAACTATTGCGATTTTGAAAGTATTGGAAACATCGGGTGGAAAAATTGAACCTTCAGGGGAATTTACAATGTTTAGTTCTTACGAAAAGGAATTTTTAATAACCCCCAATTTAGGATTCCGTCTCAAAGATGTGTTACTGAACGGGAATTCATATTTGAATAATGTAAAAGATCTTGGAAATGGTACATATGCACTTAAAATTTCAGGTATTCATGATGATTCAACTCTTCAAGCACTCTTTGCACCAATTACCTTCACCATTACTGCTTCTTCTGGTGTTGGTGGCGCGATAACTCCATCAGGCACAATCACAGTTAACTATGGTGACTCAAAAACATTCACGATCAATCCCAATCCAGGCTATACAATCAAAGATGTAAAAGTAGACAATGTATCAGTTGGTGCAGTTTCATCTTATACCTTCTCCAACATAACATCAAATCATAAAATTGAAGCAACATTTGAAAAACAGATTACAATCATCACTCTTCAAATAGGTAATACTTCCTTTACTGTAAACGGAGAACAAAGATACTTAGATTCTCCACCTGTTATTAAAAACGGAAGAACCCTATTACCAATAAGAGCAATCATTGAAGCACTTGGTGGAACTGTAAAATGGATAGCTGATACCAAGACTGTCGTTATAGAGCTTGGAAACAATAGCATAATGCTTCAAATTGGCAATGCTAATGCACTCGTTAATGGAAACAACAAACTTATCGATCCTCAGAACTTAAAAGTTGTCCCTGAAATAATCAACAGCAGAACTATGCTTCCTCTCCGATTCGTTGCAGAGAACCTTGGCTGCGATGTCCAGTGGGATGGAACAACAAAGACGATAACGATAACATACCAGGGAGGATAATAAAAGTTAATAGTTTTGATTTTGTTAATCTTTCTAATTAGGGGAGCAAGTGCTCCCCGATTTTAGATTTTACATTAGTTACTTTTGTTTTAAATTTTACATGTTGCTATAATATCATTACGATGAGAAGAAAAATTGCTTTGTTTATCTTAATCATAATCCTTTTACAATTAATATTGGTGAGTAATGCGAGAGGAGAAATTATGATTGACAAAAATGATAGAATTTTAATTGTCGCACCTCATCCAGATGATGAAGTGCTATCAAGTGCTAAGGTAATTTTAGATAGCGTAAGAAAAGGTGCAGAAGTCTATGTGATCTTTATTACCTCAGGTGAGCATAATACTGATACAATGCTTAAGTTTGCTCCAATTCCAATATTTTCATCGTATCTTCTTGCTTACAAAAGATATAAAGAAGCACTTGCTGCAGCGAAAATCTTGGGTTTATCAAAGGATCATCTTATATTTTTAGGATATCCTGACTTTGGAATGATGAAGATTCTCACAAATCCTAATAAGGTTTATTTTGCAGGAGTTACTTTTAGAAAGAGGGTTTTTGAAAATTGGGCCTACGATAAAGGGAAGAATTTTGATTTTAACGATGTATACTCTGTTTTAAAAGCAGAATATAAAAAAATAAATCCTACAAAGGTTTTTTATCCATCACAATATGACTTAAATCCAGACCATAGAGCTGTTTCAGTTTTAACACAGGCAGTTTTGGGGGATATAAACAATAAGAATGTAGAGGCATTTTCATATTTTGTGCATGCAAAAGGTTGGCCATTCCCAATGGGATACTTCCCAACAAAGGCATTAACTATGCCACACTTTTTCATTGAGACTCCCAAGGGTAAGATCGAAGATATTGCTCTTGAAAGAGGGGATATCGGTAAAAAACTTTCTGCAATTAAAGCTCATAAAAGTCAGTATCTTACGAAACCAAAGTTTATGGTAAGTTTTGTAAGAGCAAATGAATTGTTCTTTATTCAAACACCTATTAAATTGGGAGATACCCTTCCTTTGTGGAGTAAAGAAATTATGGAAAAACTCTCTATAACTCCATTTGTTGAGAGTGCCTCTATGATTGATAGTGGAGGTGATTATACTATAAATTTTAAATTATTTAGAGGTGCACCGAGAATTTCTAAGATTAATTTATTTTTATATCCGCTTAAATCAGGTAGTGCTTTTGAGACACTTCCCAAATATAGGCTTGAAATTGAAAGAGGGTTTACCTCAAATCTTGAAGTGAAATTATTTGATAATGGAAAAGAAATTTTTGAGACAAAAGGTACTGTTTCAGGAATTGTTAACGAACTTGACTTTGCTATAAGCATAAAGAAGTCTTATTTTGATGAATCTGATAAAACGTTTTTAATGATTTCGTTTGAGCAATTTGGCGTAAGGATTACTGAAACACCTTGGTGGACTATAGATTTAAATCCATAATTTTAAAATGAAGTGGGAGGTGAATTATGATTAAAGAATTTATGGAATTTTTAAAACAGTACAATGTGATTGGGCTTGCAGTTGCCGTGATTATTGGTGGAAAGCTCAATGAGCTTGTTTCAAGCCTTGTAAACGATCTTTTAACACCCCTAATTTTTAATCCGGTTTTAACTGCCTTGAAACTGAATAGTATCGCTGAATTATCTTGGCATGGAATTTTTTACGGGAAAGTTGTTTCAAATCTAATTAGTTTTCTTATTGTTGCTCTTATTGTATTTTTTATGATTAAATGGGTAAATAGCCTTGGAAAAGTAAAGGAAGTCATTAAGAAAAAGTAAATTATTAACTTGAAATTTTTTAAATATTATGCTAAGAAATACCCTAGCACCTAAACTGTGTAGATTTATGCAGTTTGGGTAACCGGTGCAATATGTCTAACAGAAAGAATAAAAAACCAAAAAAGTCAAAAATAAAAGAAGAAAAGCATATTTTAAACAAAAGAGTGTTGCTTATTTTCAGTATTTTTGTTGCAATTGCAATTTTTATACTCCTTGGATTTTATCTTAAAAATCAACTTTTAGTTCAAAAATATACAAAGGTAATTCCAAAGGAGGATGTAAGATCTAAAATATTTGGATTTAAAGGAACATTGACTGCCCCGAGGGTTCTTACGGATCCAGCACAATTTTCTGACAGTTTTGCAGCCGAGGATATTTTGGATGATAATGGGAATACTGTAGGGACTGAAGTTACCATACTTATAGACAATCCATCTTACAATAAAGACAAAAAACGAATTCCACAAGATGTAGCGATGCTTTTAATCGTTGATAAGGAGCTTAAGATAAAAACCTTAACACCCTTTAATCCCACGTATTTTGATCTTGGAATTGACTTTGAAAAATACTTTAACGATTACAATGGAAAAGACGCAGAAACGATAATAAAACAAACTGATGGTATTTATACAGGTGTTAGTTCAGTTGCAACGATTATTAAAAACAAAGTAAGGGAGGCAATGAGTCTTCTTTACATAGAAAAATATGGAAAGGATAAATTTAATGCATTGGGTGTCTCAGGATACATATTTTCTGAAAGAGGTACAAAACTAACTCAGGTTACATTTAAGGATGTTAACGGTACGGAATATAACATTAACGATTTTAAGAAAAATAAGATAGTTATTATTGGGGGTAACCCCGGATGTGGTTCTTGCGTCGAAAGTATAACGCAACTTGCAAATCTTTTCAAAACATATAATACAGAAAATATTAAGTTTATAGTATTTGCATTCACGCAGGAAAAAGATCAACTCTTGCGACTTACGGCACCTCTTGGAAATAATGTTATAGGGGTTTTAGATCCTGATAGGACTATTGCAACTCAATTGAAAGTAAATATTTCACCATATATCGAACTTGTTGATAAAGACCTAACAGTTTATTACAGAGGCCCAGGCGAACCCATTAGAGAAACAATCGAAAATATTAAGGCGTTCTTACAAAAATAGGAGGATATGATGAAAAAGATTTTTGTTTTTCTTACAACGTTTGTAATGCTTTTTTCGGTCTTTACATTTATTAAGGGAGCGGTAAATTCTATTGGAAATTTGACAGTTTCTGTAAATCCTTCTGATCGAGGTGCTTACGGCGAGTATAAAATTACATTTGTGAGTCATTCAGACCTTAAGCAAGGATACGACAGAATTTACTTACAATTTCCGCAGGAATCAACGATTCCCTGTACATCATGTGCTTATGCGCACTGTTCAGACTGCTTCCTTATAAATGGGACTAGAGTTGGAGGTGCATGCCCAGTTTATGACTTGCCAAAGACAGTTTATTTTACAGTTCCGTCCCCTGGAATAAAGGCAAACGAAACTGTGGAAATTCTGATCAAGCAATCTGCAAGTTTCCAAAACCCAACAGTACCTGGTGATTACACCTTAAAAGTTTGGACTGATCAAGAGCCAGAAAAAGCACAGGCACCATTCACGATAACTTCAACAACTATCCAAAACTTGGCTGCTTCAGCCGATCCAGAATTTACAAACGCAAATATTATGCTTTCGCTTGATTTTACAACAGGTAGACTCGGCGATGTTATGAACGGTAAGAATGTTTATGTGAGATTTCAGGATGGATTTATTTTACCTCAAAAGCCTGATACTAACTATGTTACGATAAATGGAGAAAACCCAGGGTCAGTTTCTCTTAAGGGGAATACTTTAGTTTTACAACTTGCTTCATCAATCGGGAAGAATGCAAATGTAAAAGTAAAATTTTATCCATCTTTTGGAATTGTCTCTCCAAATAAACAAGGAAGTTACTTGATAGAGGTTTTTACGGATTCTGAGCCAACGCCTGTTTCAGTAAAAATTGATTTCAAAGATAAGGATTTTGTGCGGACACTTTTAGAAACGACACCAAGTGAACCTAATGGTAAAAATGGATACTTCGTATCGAACGTAATTGTTAAGTTGATTGCCGAAACTAATACTTCAGAGACACCGACTACATATTACAAATTGGATGAAGGAGATTATAAGGTTTTTATAGACCCAATTGTTATTAACGATGGCATCCATACACTGAAGTACTACAGTAAAACGAAATCCCTTACAGAGGAAGAAAAATCCGTAACATTAAAGGTTGATACGAAACCACCTGATATAACATTGAACATAAAGGATCTAACTTATACTTATGAAAACACTTTATCAATAAAAGGTGAACTTTCAGAAAGCGGTGATGTATATATAAACGGGATCAAATTAAATATGCTTTCTCCCCTTTCCTTTGAGGGTATTTACGCTTTAAAAGACGGACAAAACTTCTTCCATCTTGTTGCTATTGATGTTGCAGGCAACAGAAATGAAAAACTTTTAACAGTGGTGTTGGATACCACAACCCCTGTTCTTACGGTAGATTCTCCAAAGTCAAACTTCGAAAAATTTTCAAACTCTGTTCTCGTAAAAGGAAATGTTTATCCATCAAATTGTTTTGTCCTTGTAAACGGCAAGATGATTGAAGTTGACGCAAACGGAAACTTTGACTATAAACTCATTCCCAGCTCAAACAATAATATGCTTCCCGTAAATCTTAAAGCTATTTATCCTTTAACGGATAAATCTGTTGAACAAAAGTTCATTGTATTTTTTGAAAAAGATAATACAATCAAACTCCAAGTTGGAAGCAAGACTATTTCAGTCTTTGGAGAGACAAAAACTCTTGACGTAGAACCATTTATTGACAGAACAAGTGGAAGAACCCTTGTCCCTGTGAGGTTTATTTCCGAAGCACTTGGTTTTGAGGTCTCTTATAATGCAAAAACAAAAACGGTTCTATTGCAAAAGAATAACTTTAAAATTGAACTTATAGTAGGAAGCAAGTTTGCAATAGTAAATAGTGTAAGGAAGAATCTTGATGTTGCGCCAGTTATTAAAGATGCAAGGACCTTTGTGCCGTTAAGATTTATTTCGGAAGTGATGGGTTATAAAGTTGAGTGGAACGCCGAAACCAAGACTATAACTATTAGTCCATAAAGGTTAAGAATTTATGAAAAAGTTTATATTTGTATGCTTGGTTATTACAGTTTTAATGCTCTTTTTTACGCCTTTTGTTAGGGCTGAGAAGTCCAAGATTACAATCCTTTTCTTTTCAACGCCTGGATGCTCTGAATGTGCGCTTACAAGATCTTATCTTGAGACACTTAAGGAAATTTATCCAAATATTGAGGTAAGTGAGTTTTCAGTATCTGAACCTAAAAACAAGGAACTTCTTGCAAATCTTGGAAAAATTTACAATCTTCCTCAAAACAAATTAAATGTGACACCTGCTGTATTTATTGGAAAAAGTGCATTTGTAAGAGAAGAGGCTTATAAGAATTTGGAAAATGCAATTAAAAACTTAAATTATGAGGATAATGCCTTCCTTGAAGAAACTCTATTAAAGGCAAAGGGTGAAAATTCTCAATTGGTGCAGCTTTTTCAAAAATTTGGCATCTTAACGGTAATCGGTGCAGGTCTCATTGATGGGTATAATCCTTGTGCTATAACAGTTTTGATATTCTTTATTTCTCTTCTTGCACTTAGAAAAAAAGATAGGCGCGAAATTCTTCTTGTAGGTGTCTTTTTTACTTTAGGTATTGGTGTATCTTATCTTCTTTTAGGTATTGGACTTTTTGAGTTAATATCAAGGTGGAAATACTTTGACTATATCGCAAAATACGTGTATCTTGGAACTACAATTGTTACGTTGGTGCTTGTTGTATTAAACTTCTTTGATTATTTAAAGGCAAAAAGGGGAGACACGAAAGGTATGGTGCTACAACTTTCCACAACTGAGAAAAAGACAATTCACACATTGCTTAGAAATCCAAAAGTTCTAACTGAATTTATTTTTGCCTTTTTAGTTGCCTTTCCTGTTTCAATTGTTGAGTTTTCATGCACAGGGCAAACATATCTTCCAACGATTGTTTATATTTTCGGATTGGACTACCTCAAAGCAAAAGCACTTTTTTATCTTATTCTTTACAACTTTATGTTTGTTTTGCCTTTGATTGTTATTACATATGCTGCCTATAGAGGATCAAATTCTCAAAAAATTTCAAAATGGTTTACAGACAATTTAAGCACTATTAAACTTTTAACTGGCTTGTTGTTTCTTGTTCTATTTGGATATTTAATGCTTAAGACTTTGTCTCTTTTTAACTTAATAAGTGTGAGGTTTTAGATATTGCTATTTAATGAGGAAGTTGAGATTTCAGTTTGGGGTGCAACTCTTGTTGTGCCCTTTTTGTAGATTATCTTCGAGCCATGATTAATGATGCGTGAAGCTTCGAGGAGTTCCGCAAAGCTCAACGGTTCAACCTTATAGGCAGGCGCACGGATAACAGTATTTATATGAATCTTGTCTGGTTTTATCATTGAAAGAGCATTGTAAAGATTTAAGTAATTTTGGATTGTATTATTAATACCTTTGACAAGAAGAATCTCAATCCAAAGTTCGTGAGTAAACATTTTTCTAAATTCAACGATGCCTGAAATGACATCTTGAACCTTTATATCTGGATGATTAAGGCTTATTTTTTCATAGGTTTCTTGGTCGGTTGCGTTTAAGGTGAATTTTACAATATCTGCATTTAATAGGTCCATTTTTACATCATCTCTTGTAATTAGAGATCCGTTTGAAAGCACTGCAATGGGAATATTAGTCATCTTTTTTATCTCTTTTATGATATACCCAAGTCTTATGTGAAGTGTAGGCTCTCCAAGACCAGAGAAAGTAATATGGTCAATTTTTGTTGTGTTTTTACTTAAGAAATCTTTTAATTCTTCAAGAATTGCTTCCGCAGGGATATACTCTTTTCGCTCAGTTGTAAGAAGTGTGGTTTTACCAACTTCGCAGTAAATACAGTTAAAACTGCATACCTTGTGAGGCACTGTGGTCACCCCAAGAGAGACCCCTAATCTCCTTGAAGTTATAGGTCCATAAATGTATCTGTATGCCAACTCTTCATTCCCCTCTAATTTATTCTCAAACGATATGAATTGTATATAATTTTTCGATCCTGTCAATAGATTTTTGGGGGAATTTTTCCATTTTTTGAAAAATTTATTAAAATAAGATTAATATTAGTTTTTATTTGATTTTTACGGTAAATGCTTTTAAATTTTGAATATAAATGCATTTGTAGTATAATAAAAATCTAGATTGAACATGATGAATATTGCGACTTTAAAAGATAAAAACATTTTTAGACGAATAAGAGATAGGTTTTTTATACATTTTCCTTCTTTTAAATATAGGAATTTCAGGTTGTTTTTCTTTGGGCAGGTTATTTCTGTCATTGGAACATGGATGCAATCGACTGCTCAAAGCTGGCTTGTTTTACAGATAACAAATTCTCCTTTTAAACTTGGCCTTCTTTCTGCGGTTCAATTTCTTCCTGCGCTATTCTTATCGCTTTATGCAGGAGTTATAATTGATAAATTTTCAAAGAAGAAAATTCTTATTTTTACTCAGAGCTCTTTAGCAATTCTTGCATTTGTATTAGGGCTTCTTGTTACGTTAAAAGTTGTTCAATACTATCAAATTCTAATAATTGCTTTTTTGTCTGGACTTGTTAACACAATAGATATGCCAGCAAGACAATCTTTTTATATTGAGCTTGTGGATAAAGAACACCTTATGAACGCAATTTCTTTAAATTCGTCTGCCTTTAATCTTGCAAGAATAATAGGTCCGGGTATTGCGGGAATACTTATAGGAGCTGTAGGTTATTCTTTGAGTTTTTACCTTAATGCTATAAGTTTTGTCCCCGTTATCGTTGCGATTTTCTTCGTCGTTGAAAGAACTATAAGACCAGGAAGATTTAGCCTTAGAGATCTCGAGCATGTTAATAAAGATGCCATAGAAGGCTTAAAATATATTCTCAAAATCCCTATAATCCTTATTATTTTTGCGCTTTTTATAGTCGTTAATGTTTTTGGTCTTAACTTTAACGTACTTGTTCCAACACTTGTAAAGCAAGTTTTTAAGCTACAATCAACAGATTACGGGTTCCTTATGTCGATGATGGGTGTTGGCGCTTTGACAGGTTCTCTTTTTCTTGCAGTTATAAGTTATAAAGGAGTAAAGCATTTCTATCTTTTTGGTGGTGCATTAGTACTGGGACTAACGCTTCTTTTAACAGGACTTTTTCCGAATTATTACCTCACGATTGCCTTTACAACTCTCTCTGGGTTTTCGATGGTTTTGTTCCTGAATACAGCAAATACGCTTCTTCAGATGGAATCATCAGAGGAATTTAGAGGGCGGGTCATGAGCATTTATTCTCTTATTTTCCTGGGGTTTACGCCGTTTGGAGCACTTCTTACGGGAACCCTGAGTGAGAAAATTTCAGTGCAGTTTACATATTCACTTGTTGGCATGATAGTCACTATAACAACGTTAATTGTGTATTTTTTAGGCTATAGAAGAGTGTTTGGAAGAGAAGAATTACATGTAAGAAGGGTATCCGGTTCTTACGAAGGAAATTTTCCTAAGAAATGAAAAAGAATTTACGGCTTCTTTACGACTTTTTTATCATAGGGCTCTTTACGATAGGCGGAGGTTATGCAATGATACCGCTTATGAGACAAACTTTCGTGAACACAAGAAAGTATTTAACAGAAGAGGAGTTTTTGGAAATGCTTGCAATTTCTCAAATAACCCCTGGACCAATTGCAATTAACATGGCAACATTTATTGGATATCGAGAGGGAGGGCTTTTGGGCTCTTCTTTGGCAACTCTCGGAGTTGTGCTTCCTTCCTTTATTATCATTCTTCTAATATCAATGTTTTTTACAAACTTAACACAAATCCCACAAGTACAAAAGTTTTTCATAGGTATATTAACAGGTGTTGTTGGTGAGATTACTTATATTACTTTCGACATTTTCAAGAAGGCGAACAAAGATATATTTTATATTGCACTTCTTTTGCTTTCGCTTGTAGAGCTTTTTATACTAAAAATAAATCCAATTTATGTGATTCTTATTGGTGGAGCTCTTGGTATAATATTTGGAAAGTTTTTCGAGGATAACAATGGCACTTCTTCTTAGGTTGTTTATCGAGTTTTTTAAAATAGGAATTGTTACCTTTGGTGGGGGACAGGCAATGCTTCCATTGCTTCAACACTCCTTTGTAACGGAACTTCATTGGATTACTCAAGAGCGCTTCCTCTATTTTGTTTCTGTTGCAGAGGTTACGCCTGGACCTGTTGCGCTAAATATGTCAACATTTATTGGATATGAACTAAGTGGCGTTATTGGTTCTGCTTTTGCAACTCTCGGTGTTGTAATGCCATCATTTTTAGTAATTCTTGCTGTTGCGCATTTTGAGAAGAAGTTTAAGGAAAATGTAATTTATAAGAGGTTTATGCTTGGCGTAAAGCCAGTTATAATAGCTCTTCTTATAAATGCAATATATCTTATTGTCAGTCGTGGATTTGTTGGATTTATCCCGTATATTATGGCAATTGTAAGCCTTGCTGTGTTTATTCTCTATAAGAAGTCACCTGTTTTAATTCTCCTTATTGCAGGAGTTATTGGAGTATTTGTTTTAAGATAGAGTTTGTATAACCGCAATTTCAATTGTATGCGTTTTTTGAGTATTTTAGAAATCTTATAAATTTACCGTATAGGGTGTCCTATTCGCCCCAAATCCTTTAAAACCATTGATTTTATGAGGTTTTTAATTTTTTGTATTCTCGAAAATTACCCCTCTAAAACCCGCATAGTTCCGTTAAGGGTGCATAAATATTGATTTAAAAGCATGCGTTTATTTAGATTTAGAGCGTCATCTTTACCCTAAAATGGGTTAAAGTACTTACGAATAAATTTTTGCTTCTTGTAGCGCACGTATTTAAGACCTAAAAACTGCTTGTAATTTGCTGGATTTTTAAATGTAAATTTTTAGCCAAGTGCTCTTTCACATGATTTTTAAAAGATTCAATGCTTATACTTGGGTTTAGCTCCTTTAAATTTGTTACTTCACTTTTAATGCTTTTTACAAAACGTTTTTCATTTGCTTCATAAGGACGCCCTTGAAGGATTTTGTTAAGAATATTAAGATCTGCGTTTACAAGAACCGAAATGTGATACAAAAAATTCTTTGATACAGCCACACTTGATCCTGCAACCTTCTTACCTTTTACAAATATCCCATTTCTCTCGTTTATAATCGTCGATTCATGAGTTTCCTTTTCAATTACTTCGCTAATTAGACTTGTAAGATATCGTGTCTCATCAATTATATAACTTGAGAATAGTTTTAGCTCCTTTTCTTTTACTATTGTTATGTTTAGGACACCTTCATCATGATAAACTGCACCGCCACCTGAAAGTCTTCTTAAAATTTGGATATTTAAACTTTTTGCAAGAGGAAGATTCACCTCGTACTCTTCTTTTTGGAACTTTCCGATTATAACAGAAGGAGCGTTGACCCAAAACCTTAAAATTATTTTTCCATTAAGGGAACTTTCGAAAAGTTCTTTTTCTTCTTTCAAGTTAATAAGGGGGTCTTTTGTATTACTTTCGATAATTTCAACTTTGTTTATTACTGAAAATCCCATTTTTAATGCCTTCAGCAATAGCTTTTCTAAAATTAAGTACCTTTGGTCCATTTAACAATAGACTTATCTCAACTTCAGTATCTTTAAAAAGCTCTATTTTCCTTTCCCCATCAAGTACTATCGTACCTCTTTCTACAAACATCTTTATTGGATTGTTTTCTTTAATTATACCTTTTTCTTTTATGGAAGTTTTTGCTAATTTTCCAGGCGCAATTGGAAAAATAACCTCTTCGCCCTCGCCTAAAATTACATAACCACCAAAAGGGTCATCTCTATGAATTGGATTTTTGAAAGCAACCAGTGATGAAAAACCAATGCTTGTTACCTCGGCTCTCGTAACAAAAATTGCTATAATTGATTTTTCATTCCATATTGCTTTTGAGCCAATAAATTGCTCTTTTGAAATTGCAAAGTCGATGAGTGCTATATCTGAATTGTTATTGAATTTTATGTTAAGTAGTTTTTCTCTTCTCAAATTTTTTTCTTTTTCTATACTTGTAAGATAGGAAATTATCGCAAGTGCAACTGTGGTGCCTTCAATCATCTCTGGAAAAACATTATTAGTACCGGTTGAAATTGGTGCAAGAGGGACGGGGTCTTCCATATTAAGCCCTTTAACCACGGCTCTGTTAGTTCCATCACCCCCAAGGACAAGAATAATATCAACAATATTTTGCATTATCTTTGAAGCATTTGTACTATCTACTTCATCAAAGGTATAATTCATTTCTATGGGAATTATCTTAAGATTTGATGCTTTAATTCTTGAAGCCGCCTTCTTTACGATGCCATAAGCATCTTCCATATAATAAATTTCTTCAATGTTAAAGAAGTTAAAGACAGAAAGAATTCTTTCAATGATATTTACCTTCTCTTCATTGTCAAAAACAGAAGCTTTTGAAGTGAGTCTCCTTATATCCTTTCCTGATTGTGGATTTGCAATAATTCCAACTTTTCCTTTCATATGTAAAATTATAAAGAAAAATTAACATTTTGACAGTTTCTTATTTTGATCTTGAAACAAGAAGAAAAGAATATAGTTTGTATATTTCTGTTTTAAAAGAGATATTTTCATCTTTCTCAAAAGATACTCCAATTACTATATCTTTTGTTGATAAAGAAGGTGTTGTGCTTTTTGTTGCAGGGAATGCCAAAGATTCGGAAATTTTTGAGGGATTGGTATTCAATGAAACTCTTGGAAAGACTGCGATTAGAAACGCATTAGAAGAAAAATTGCCAAGTGAAGTGAAAGGAAAGGAACATACTAACCCAAGATTTTATGAGTGGTCATGTAGCGCTGTGCCTATTTTTGAGAGTGAGAAACTTATTGGTGTAGTTGGTGTTTCTTCGCGTGTCGATATTTATCCAAAATTCGCTCTTGAAATTGCAAAACTTATTGCAAATAGTGTTACAAAGCAAGTTCTACTCAGTAAGGCCTTTAAAGAAATGAATATATCAAAAAAATTCATTCAGTTTTTTGCCGAAGGAAATAAAGATGGAGTATTAATTTTGGATAAGAATGCGGATGTTGTTTATATTAATTCGACTGGTGCTTCAATTTTACGCATAAATCAACAGGAAGCAATTGGAAAAAATGTTACAGACATTGTAGATTTTACACCTGTTATTTTAGAGGTTTTTAAAACTCATAAGGGTTATACTGACAGGGAATTTATAATAGAGAGTCCTTCAAGAGGAACACTTCATTTTGTAAAAACTGCAGTCGTACTTCAAGATGAAAATGGCGAATTTGCAGGTGTAGTTGATTTCTTTAGAGAGATAGAAAAGGTTAGAAAATTTGTAACCACATTCATTGGCGCAGAAGCGCGTTTTACCTTTGATGATATTAAAGGGAAAAGTCCAAAGCTCATTGAAGCAATTAGAATTGCAAATGTTGCTGCACATTCTAACGCCTCTGTTTTAATAACAGGTGAAACAGGCACCGGAAAAGAAATGTTTGCTCAGGCAATTCACTTTCAGAGTTTAAGAAGCAAAGGACCTTTTGTTGCTATAAATTGTTCTGCTATACCGCAGGAGCTTGCTGAAAGCGAGTTTTTTGGTTATGAAGGAGGATCATTTACTGATGCAGATAGAAAAGGTCGTCCTGGCAAATTTGAACTTGCAAATGGTGGAACTCTGTTTTTAGACGAAGTTGGTGATCTTCCTCTATCTTTGCAACCTAAGATTTTGAGAGCACTTGAAGATAAAGTTATCACAAGAGTAGGTGGAACAAAATCCATCAAAATTGATGTACGTATAATCGCAGCCACTAACAAAAATCTTGAGGAACTTATTGATAGGGGCTTGTTTAGAAGAGATCTATATTACAGAATAAATGTAATAGAGATTGAAATCCCACCTCTTCGTGAAAGAAAGGAAGATATCGAAGTACTCGTTAATTATTTCATTGAAAGACTTTCAAAATCACTCAATAAGCCGATTAGAGGGTATGATATGAGTTTTATAGAACCC
>NZ_JBMFSR010000014.1:0-29083 GCF_049967455.1 Caldisericum sp.
AGAGTATCCCTCCTCCATTTAATAGGAGAATCCTCGTCACTTCGTTCCTCGGATTGACAATTTTTTGGTGTATTTTTGGAGGGGAGTATTGAGGGGGCGGTGTTGTGCCCCCTAAAATTTCTGAGAATCCTTTTCAATACAATCACTGGAGTGAAGGAAAGTCTATTTTTCTTTTATGAAGCTTACAAGGTAAGCAGGATTTAAGGGTTCTTTTGTTGCAAATTCGACAAGGTCATCCCATCTAAGAGATGCGCCTTTCTTGAACACCCTCTCAACAAAAAATTCGCCAACCTGCGGCTTTATAAAGCCATCACCAAAATTAGCCTTTATATATGCACTAAATTGCGATGCAAGTATTTCACCCAAAAGGTAATTGTGATAATAAACAGGTGAAGACCCAAAGTGAATCTTTGATGCCCAATCAGGATAATTGCGTCTTTCGGGTAGATCAACATATTGAAGCTCATGCACTATGTCATACCAAAGGTTATTGAGGTCGCCATCTGGATTCTTATAGAGTTCCTTTTCAAAGAAAACAAAAGTAATAACCCAACGAGTTGTAATCGCAAGCTGGTATCTAAGAAGTTTCATCAAACGCGGTGAAATTTCTGATAGTTTCTCTTCGGGAATATTAAGGATTTTCTCGTAAAATTCAGGATGTCTTGCAAGTCGCCCAAAAAACATTGCAACAGCTTCTGTTGTGAATATATGTGCCGGATCTCTTAAAATAAATGGAAGGGATTTGTCAATGTATTTGTCATAAACAGCATGTCCATACTCGTGAAGAGTTGTTTCAAGCCACTTTACATCATTTCTAATATTCTCAAGTACCCTAACATCTTTCATCTTATCAATTGAAATCGTGAATGCATGCGGATTTTTTCCTTTTCTTTCATATAGATCAGAACGCTCAACTATATCTTTTATATCAAGACCAATTCGAGAATAAACTTCCATAACAAGCTTCACAATGTCCTTATCCTTTAGATATTCGTCGTAGTTGTAATCGTCAATTGATGGCACTTCTTGGAAGAATAGATCTTCATAAAGCCAAGGCTTTACTTCACTTTTTGGGACTCCAAACTTCTTTGCAATCACTGTATCGATGTCATCTTTAATTTCGGTAAATACTTCGTCTGTATCATTCTTAATCTTTGCAAAGAGTGAGTGAATCTCATCAGTTGAAAGCTCTTGAAGCTCCATCATCATATCGTAATAATTTGAAAAGCCAAGAGATTTTGCATTTTCATTTCGTATCTTTATAAGTTCTATTAGTTTTGGTGCAATTACTCCGCCTATTGATTTTGAGGCAAGGTATGCCTTTTTTCTCTCTTCGATATCTTTGCTTGTTTTTAAGATCTCAACAATGTCGTTTGTTGAAACTTCTTTACCATCGATTTGAGGTCTATAATTTGCGTATATAGTTTCAATCTCAACTTCCCTTTTAACAACTTCTTCAATTGCTTCTTTTGGAAGTTGGTTCGGAAGCATTTCATTAAATAGTATTGTTAATTGCCTTTTTTCAAGTGAATCCAGATTATCGCTGTATTTTTCAAGAGATTCCTTTATCATTTCGAAGAGGTCTCTATTCGATAGGTATAATTTTAACTCTACTTCGCTTTGTTCAAGCTCTTTTGCATATTCTTCTTTGCCTGTTGTTGCAAGATTCCAATATGCAATTGCTGAGGCCTTGTAAAGACGCTCAAGGTCGCTATTCACCTTGTTTAGAAGTTCTTTTATATCCATATGTTCACCACCTTTCTAAAACAATATCTTTCTAATTTAGTTTATCATAAAAATCATTTAAAAGAAAATTTTTCAATATAATTAATTCAATGGAAAGCGAAAATCGTGTAAAGTTAATACTTATACTTATTATTGGTGTTATAAGTGTTGGCGTATCATCAATCCTTATAAGGCTTACAGACGCAGAGCCAATTGTTATTGCAACTTACAGGCTTACCCTGAGTGCCCTTATTGTCACACCCCTTTACATCTTTTACTCTAAAAAGATCTCTTTCAAGGAATCTATAGTATTTGTGCCCCTTGCAGTATTCTTATCAACTCACTTCGTCTTGTGGATTTACTCTCTTAAATATACAACGGTTGCAAGTTCAACAGTGCTTGTGACTACAAACCCCATTTTCGTGCCAATTTTTAGTTATATTTTCTTTAGAAAAAAGGTGAAAAGGGAGCTTCTTTTAGGTATTGCTATTGCAATATCAGGGAGCATACTTATTGGACTTTCTTCAAAAGGAAGTGTTGCAAAAGCACCCATTTTGGGGGATGTACTTGCATTACTGGGAGCAGTTGCAGTCTCGCTTTATCTAACCTTCACAAATAGAATAAGGCAGAGATTCGAACTCATTCCCTTTATATTCTTTACATACTCTTACACGGCCATTATCCTTATTATTGTTTCGATTATAACAAGACAAAACCTATTTCATTATCAAGCAAACACCTTCCTTATGTTTTTCCTAGTTGCATTTATTCCGCAGATTTTGGGACACACGGCATATAACTACTCCCTCAAATACTTAGACCCATCGTTTATTGCGGTAACAATCCTTGGAGAACCAATTATCGCAACAATTGGCGCATATTTTATCCTCAAAGAAACCCCCTCGGTTTTAGAAATAGTAGGTGCAGTGCTTATCTTGTTGGGTATTTACATTTCAGCACGCGTTGAGGTATAATAAATTGATATGGCAAAAGTAAAGATAAAAATGTATGCAACTATTAGAGAAAAGTTTAAAGAGGGTGAAGTTGAACTTGATGCCGAAACTGTTATTGATGCAATAAGAAAATTGGTTGAAAAATATCCAATTCTAAAAAATGAAGTGCTTGATGAAAACGACTCACTCAAAAATGACTATATATATTTAGTTAACGGAAGAAATGTCGAATTCCTTCAAAAAGGCAACACACCTCTAAAGGACGGCGATAAAATATCGATATTCCCACCTGTTGCAGGTGGATAAATTTTTGGTTTGAGGCTATTTACTCTCATCGCTTTCTTCACCTTCTGCAAGGGCAGTCCACTTTTTTGCAAGTTCATCTCTTCGAGGTTTATAAACCGCTTCATAAAAATACCTTTGAGAAAGTAAAACGCCTTTGTCATAACTTGAAACGATTTTTAATGCCTCCTCCCAAGCCTTGTCGAATTTCCCATTGAAGCGCCTTTCAACTTCCTTTGCAAAGTCTTCTTCTGTTTGAATTTCATTGCCTATGATGTAGTAAGTCTTTCCATCTAATTCCACTGCATAGGCAATCTCATCGCCAAGATTTACCACTTTGAAACTTTCTTGAATCTTTTTTATCTTATCTTCTGGAAGTTCAGTTTTGCCTATGACAACTCTTTCTGGAGGCTTTGCCCCTTTCGTAGCCTTAAATCCCTTTTTGGCTGCCGCATAGAATATAGCTCGGTTAAGCCCAAAACTCTTTGCTTCATGTAATGGTTTTCCCAACACATATGCCCTTGCCGCCTGAAGTGTTGCCATTACTTGAAATCTCCCAACTGCCATTTTTCACCTCCTACAATATTATAATGCGATAATTATTTAGGCTTTATCTTTCGCCACCATTGAGTTGCAATTGGTGCATCTGATCCAATTTCGTATTTTGAAGAAAGTTCTTTTATGACAATCCCCTCGAAACCTTTTGACAGTGCTTCCTTAAGATGTTCTTCAAGGTTTTCCACCTTAAAATATGGCAAAATAAAGATAGGCGGTAAGAATTTAACTGAATTAAGAATTTCTTTCCTTTTCGACAATGGAAGATCTTCAAGAGACCTTCCGTTATAGAAGATTACATCAAAAACATATACAATTGGATCAGCCTTGCCATTATTTGCAAAGACAGATGGGACACCTCTTCTTCCGAGAGTTGAGTAAAGTTCAGCATCAAGCATGGATTTATCGGGGAGATTTTTGAAAGATTCATAAGGTATTATCCTATTAAGTTTATCAGTCCAATCTGGATTTTTCTCAAGTCTTCTCCCAAAATAGTAAATTTTTCCGCCGTTTTTTATGATTTGTAGCCTAAAGCCATCAACCTTGTATTCCCAAATCCAATTCCCTTCAAGCCTTTCTCCAAAATATGGGATAGGTTGCATAGGGTATACAGGGCGACCCGTAAACTGTTCAGGTTCATTTAATAGGGATGACTGCACCTTATTTGATTGTGATGTTCTGCTTGTTTTTTCCAAAATGGGGTATGATTTTTTAGAAAGGCTTTTTATAAAATTGAAGAGTTCAGGATCGTTTTTTAGAGGTGTATTGACATACAAAAATCTCGATATTCTATGTGGACGATTTTCTATTTCTTCACCTTTGATGTTTTTTGTCCCGATAACCCGCCCAATGCGAGGAAGATCATACATACTATCCAACCGCACATTGTATTTTTTAAAAAGCTCTTTATATTCAGAGCGAACATATTGCTCAAATGTTTGCAGGAGTTCAGTTATGTAATATCTGTTCTCGTCTGTTATTTGAATTGGTTCTATTTTAAAATAAAGTGCAGCACCATTTCCTGTGGTTGCAATATGAGGCTTTAAAAAGCCCATGGAATTGAAACTTTCTGCAATTTCTGTTGCAATAGCAATTGCATTTTTGAGTTCAATATCATTTGAGGGATAATCCTTCTCTCTTATGGGGTCGAAGTCAAGCACAATGATTTGTAATTTTATAATGTCCTCTGCCTTTGCAGAGGTTTTAAGACCAGGTTTCCGCTCACGAAGGACAGTGTAAATGTTTCTCTTTCCGTTGTATTCCCTTGCAACTTGAACGAATTTTTCGATACCTTTTATAATTTTTATTATAGGATATGTACCATAATTTATAAGGCGAATTTCACTTTCATTCTCATGGGAAAGCATTTCGTAAAAGAGTCTTACATCACTTTCTATAAAGTCCTGTTCTTCCATGATTTTCTCCTTCAAAATATTATCGCACATTATAATACAAAAAGGAAATAAGGAGGAGATTCCTCAGGCTAAAGCCTTCGGAATGACAAACCATTTTGAGGGGGCAACAAATCGCCCCCTCAATACTCCCCCAAAACTGAGGAGATTCCTCGCCTTCGGCTTCGGAATGACACGGAAAAATCGGCTTCGGAATGACACAACGAGTCATTTCGACGAACGTAGTGAGGAGAAATCTCCTCTTTTTGGGGAAGTTCGAAGGGGGACTTTTACCCCTTCGATTAAAAGGGAGAGTTTCCTCTTTTTACAGGTGGAGTAATAAAAGCATTTTTATTCTTAAAAACCTTTAAGATTCTTTTTAAGGCACTCCTTTAGTTTTAGTAAAATAATATCTTTTTGATTATTCCTTAAATTTTTAAAATTAACAAAATTTAATAATTTCATAAATAACTTAGATTATATAAATAATTTTTAGCAATAATATGGTTATTTTATGGGTTGTTTTCTTCACAATTTTATCACATTTTTGCTATAATATATAGCGACGATAGATCAATCAAAGTCTATCAATCAAATTGGTCAGCAAAGGCCTGCGTTTCCCTCCTCCTTTTCGCAGGCTTTTGCTTTTTTAATTTAAAGAGAATGATTTTTCAACGCACTTTCTACCAATTCAATGTCGATTGAAAAAATTCTATCTGTATTTGCAAATTCGACTAAGGAACGGACTTTTTCGAATATCTCTTTTGTGCCTGAGCCCATAATATTGTAATTATTTTCCTCTTTTAAAACCATCTCAAGCGCCTGTGTTCCAACAATTAACTCTATTGCAATTACTTTTCTTAAATTATCAAGTACTTTTCGAGCCTTTATAACGGCGTTCATCCCCATGCTAACAAAATCTTCTTGATCAGCTGAAACAGGTATTGAATCAACACTTGCAGGGTGTGATAGTACTTTGTTTTCAGAAACAAGAGATGCTGCCGTATATTGTAAAATCATCATCCCAGACTCAACGCCAGGGTTATTTGCTAAAAATGGTTTAAGACCACTCAGAGTAGGATTCAAAGCTCTGTTAATTTGTCTTTCAATCATAGATGAGAGGCTTGTCAAAATGATCGAGAATAGATCCATCAAGAAAGAGAGAGGTTGTGCATGAAAATTTCCACCAGAGATGACTGTTCCGTCTTCAAAAATAAGAGGATTATCAGTTGATGCGTTAATTTCTCTTTGAAGAAAGCTTTCTATGTAAGAAATATTTTCAAAAACTGCCCCATAAACCTGAGGTATGCAGCGCAAGGTATATGCATCCTGCACCTTAGAGGAAGTATTGACGAGTTTGCTTTCTTTTATGACTTCAAGGAACTTTTCGCTCACAAGTTTTTGGGACTTGGAATTTCGTACTTCATGAATCCTATGGTCAAAAGCAGAAGTTAACCCGCGTAAGGCTTCAAAAACTGTAGCAACTGACTTAATTGCAACATTAAAAAGGTAATTTGCTTCATAAACAAGCAAAGTTGATACACCTGCCTCAAATGAAGTTCCATTAATTAGAGCAAGACCCTCCTTTGGCGAAAAATTTTTCAGGGGTTTAAAACCATAAAATGAATAAACTTCGCTAAAATTTTCAATTCTTCTATCTTTTAAAACACGACCCTCACCTAAAAGCAGGAGTGCAATATGAGCAAGAGGCGCAAGATCACCTGAGGCACCAACTGATCCATATAGCGGAACATAGGGATAAATTCTCTTATTAAGTATCTCTATTAATTTTTCCAAAGTTTCTTTTCTTATCCCAGAATATCCCTTGGAAAGAGAATTTGCCCTTACTAAAATTGCAGCCCTTACTTCATTTTCATTAAAAGGCTCACCAATTCCTGAAGAATGACTTAAAATTAGGTTTTCTTGAAGTTGAGAAAGCTCATCTTGTCCTATTGTAACTTCTGCGAGTTTTCCAAATCCTGTATTTATGCCATAAACAGGGCGATTTTCTTTTACAATTCTTTCTACAATTTCAGAAGATTTTTCTACTCGCTTTAACGCATCTTTTTTTATTGAAACTTCATAGAAATCGTTTGAAACTTTAACAACATCGCCAATGGTAAGATTATGTCCATCAATACTAATTGAATTTTTCATCGAGAATACTCTCCAATTCTTCAAAAGATCTAATGTATGGTTCTACTTGAACGTTATCTTTTCCTTTTGCATATAGAATTGCGTTAAAACCATAAGATTTTGCACCCATAAAATCAAGGTTAAAAGAATCGCCAATATGAACAATAGCTTCTTTTTCGAGATTTAACAAATTTCTTGCATGCTCAAAAACCCTTGGATCTGGTTTTCGCGCTCGGATTTCATCAGAAAAAACAAAATGAGAAAAGTAATCCCTTATACCGTATATTTCAAGTATATTTAAAAGGACACTTCCGGGAGTTCTTCCTGTGTTTGAGATAAGAGCAAGAGTATACCTTTTGCTTAATCTCATAAGTACTTTGGGAATGGATTGCTCCGTTAGAACTGGTGGATTTTCAAGGATTATAGTTTTGTAGTATTCAACTATTTTTTCAAATTGCGATCCTGTGTATGGAACCTTTAGATAGTTTTCAAGAAGCATCTTCACTTGATCTTCAGGAAGAATTGACCATGAATTTTCAGGTGATGGGTGCTTAAAGGCTTCTGTTAGATCTGTAAAGAAATGCATAATTTCATCAATTTTATCTTCGTTGAGTTTCAATTCCTCGATAATAAATTTTGCACGTTTTTTATCTCTATCAATTTCGTTTGAATCTCTATCCTCTATAAGTGTTTCCCAAAGGTCAATTGTTAGTGCTTTAATCACTTTTCCAAAGCCTCCTTAAATGCAAAAGAATTTTCTGTTCTACCTATTATAAATATTACGTCGCCTTCAAGAAATTTTTCTTGTGCGCTAGGCGAAACAATTAAATCTTCGCCTCTCCTTGTTGCAATAACGGACACACCAAATCTTTTTCTCAAAGCAAGTTCTAATAGCGTTTTTCTTATGAGATCCTTATGAATAATCTTATACTCAAGGAGATCAATCTCAGGGGCTATTTCTATATAATCAAGGATATTTGCTGAAGTAATTCTATTTGCAGTTCGAACTCCCATCTCTTTCTCTCAAGTTACAACTTCCTTTACGCCAATTTTCCTTAAAACTCGTTCATGTATTTGAGAGTTTGCCTTTGCTATAATATGATTTATCCCTAATTCCTCAAGGACAAGTGCAATAAGTACGCTTGATTCTACATCACCAACTGCAATTATTACCGTATCGCAGTTCTTAATTCCAGTTTCTTCAAGTGCTTCAGGATTTGTTGCGTCAACAATTTCAGCAAAAGATACCTTGTCTTTTATTGCATCGATTACAGTCTCATCATAATCAATAGCAAGGACTGGATATCCCAAACTTTCAAGGCTTAATGCAACGGCAGTGCCAAATTTTCCAAGTCCTATAACTCCAAATTGCTTTTTCATAACTGTCTTCCTATCCTACCGCAATATCCTCTTCTGGGTATTGAGGTATTGCACGAGTTTTTCTAAAACCGAAACTCACCATCATGGTTAATGGTCCAACTCTCCCTATAAACATTATAAGAATAATTACCAATCCTGCAAATGTTGATAAATGAGGTGCGATTCCTGTTGTAAGCCCTACTGTTCCAAAGGCGGAGGTTACTTCAAATAAAACCTTTAGGAAAGAAGATTCATTCCCTTGATTAAAAAGAATGAGGAATATCGAAATAAGAATTAGTGTTAAAGCAAAACAAAATATGAAAACTGCCTTTCTAATCGTTTTTAGCGGTATTGTCCTTCCGGAAATTACGATCGGGGTAAGTTCTCTATAAGCATTTACCATAAGGAATACAAGGACCATAAATGTTGTTGTCTTTATTCCTCCTACAGTTCCTCTGAGAGAACCACCTATAAGCATAAGAACGGTAAGAAGCAAAATGGTTGGTTGATTTAGGCTTGCAATATCAATCGTGTTAGACCCTACTGTCCTTGGAGTAATTGACTTAAAGAAATTTGCATGGATCTTTCCATAAAGTTGAAGTTTTCCAAGTGTGCTTGGATTTTTATATTCAATAAGTAGCATTTTCGTAATTTTGACAGCCGGGTCATTAACAAATGGAATTAGACTTTTAAAGTTGCCCATTAGATCAAAACCGGCGTTGCAAAATACAGAAACTGAACGGAATATGGAAGCACCAATCGCTCTATAAAGCGGAAACATTCTTATAAACCTTAAAAACAGGACCAAAGCAGTAAGCCCCTCCATTGTAATAACCGTGCAAAAAACAGCTTCAGCAAAAAGTATTATTTTCGTAAGCGTGGAACATTAAGCCCTTCCATTAAAACTACTTATTCCCTCGATGCGGCTCTTCTTCGCAACCCGAATAATACAAATGTTGCAATGGTCATATATCCAAGCAACCAACCTGAATAAGAAGAATTATTAATTGTCCTAAAAACGACCAGTAATTGGACGTATCAACAACAAGTCCTGTTACAAATGATGCAGTAAATAACGCAGTAATTGGATTTGTAAACGTGTGGGATCTGCTTGCAAAAGGTAATGTCAAAAGTAATGCCTACGTTAGTATCACCCCTTCAAAACTTGCAAGAACGAACTGTAAAAGGGTCGGTTTCATTTTTTTCATATTTTTTTCAGTTTAATTGTATACGTTTTTTCATTTGCCTCAAGCGAATTTGAAATATCAAATTCTTCAAGATCTTCTTTTATTTCAGTTGATAACGTCTCTTCCTTAATGTAGTCTTCGAATTCTTTGATAATATCATCTTTTGGTGATATTGCAGTTATTATCCTATCTGCAATATCGTAGTTTGCTTCTTTTCTCATATTTTGAATTGTATGGATAATTTCACGTGATATTCCTTCTTTAATAAGATCATCCGTTAATGTCGTATCAAGAAAAACAAAATTGCCATTTTCAAAAGCACCAATATAGTTGTTTTTCCCTTTAACTTCAACGAAGACATCGCCCATTGTAAGTCTTAAAGGTTCATTATCAACTTCAATTTGCGCAAAACCTTCTTTTAAAAGTGCATTAATAACTTTTTGGTCTGAAAGATTCTGAACTATCTTAGGTAATTTATTCCCGTAAGTTTGTCCAAGCACTGGAAGATTTGGCTTAAGATTTACTTCACCATAAGGCTCTATTGAATTATCCAGTACAATTTCTTTTACATTCAATTCTTCCGCTATTACAGGTATATTCTCAATAACAAATTCCTTATGGACATCGCTATTAAGAACAACTACGAGCTTTGAAAGGGGTTGCCTTACCTTTATTTTAGAGTCTTTTCTGAGGCTTCTTCCCATTGAAGTAATTTCAATAACAAGTTCCATGTTCTCAATGAGGTTTTGATCGATTAAGGTTTCGTTTGGCTTTGGATAATCAGTTAAGTGAACGCTTTCAGGCATTTCAGGGTAAATTGTTCTAACGAGTCTTTGATAAAGGGATTCAGACAAGAATGGCGTGAAAGGTGCAAGGATATATGAAAGTTTTACAAGCACTTCATAAAGTGTAAGATAAGCAGAAATTTTGTCTTCATCATTTTCTGATTTCCAGAATCGCCTTCGCGAACGTCTCACATACCAGTTAGAAAGGTCATCTACAAATTTTTGAATATCCTTTGTAAGAGGTGTAATTTCAAATTTGTCAAACCTATCCCAAACCTCTTTGTTTATCTCCTCAACTCGTGCAATTATCCATTTATCGAGTATATGTCTTTCATTAACTGGAACATATTTAACATCTCTTGGATTAAACTTATCAAGATTTGCATACATTGAAAAGAAAGAATATACATTTCTCAAAGGAATTATAAATTCTTTCATTGCATCATTTACAACATTTGGGCCAAATCTTCTTGGAAGCCACGGAGGAGATGCAGTATAAATTGCCCACCTAAAGGCATCTGCGCCTTGCACATTGAGTATTGTCCATGGATCAATAACGTTGCCCTTGGATTTACTCATCTTTTGCCCTTTTTCGTCAAGAATGAGTTCAAGACACATTACAGTCTTGTATGGAGCAACACCTTTAACAAGTGTTGATATTGCAAGAAGAGAATAAAACCAACCCCGCGTTTGGTCAATTGCTTCGGTTATGAAGTCTGCAGGGAAATTTTGTTCAAATTCCAGAACATTTTCAAATGGATAGTGAAGTTGTGCAAATGGCATTGCACCAGAATCAAACCACACATCGATAACTTCGGGTACTCTTGACATTGTGCTACCACACTTAGGGCACTTTAAGTGAATTCTATCAACATATGGCTTGTGGAGTTCTATATCATCGGGCACTTCTTCTATCGCCTTTTCTTGCAATTCCTTTATACTTCCAATTGATTCAACATGACCACAATTTTCACACTTCCAGATGTTAAGTGGTGTTCCCCAGTATCGTTCCCTTGAGAGCGCCCAATCGTTAATATTTGCAAGCCAATTACCAAAGCGGCCGTATTTAATTGACTCAGGGAACCAATTAACGGTTTCATTGTTTTTGACAAGTTCCTCTCGTAGGGCTGACATCTTTATGAACCATGAGCCTTTTGCATAATAGAGAAGTGGTGTCCCACAACGCCAACAGAAGGGGTAATCGTGCTCATAGAGTTCTTTCTTGAATAAAAGTCCTCTTTTTTTCAAGTCTTCAATGAGTAATGGGTCTGCATCTTTTACAAATTTTCCTTTATAGGGTCCTTCGGTTAATTTGCCTTCAAGATCAACAAGTTGAATCATCGGAAGATTATATGCTTTTCCAACATTTAGGTCGTCTTCACCAAAGGCAGGTGCAATATGGACAATTCCAGAGCCATCCTCATTTGTAACAAAGTCTGCAAGAACAACCCTAAATGCCTTCCCTTCGTCTTCATTATTTAACTCAATATATCTAAAAGGTGGTTCGTATTTTATGCCCTCAAGGTCTCTTCCTTTGAATTCATCTATTAATTTGTAGTCAACACCCTCATGACCTAGTATTGCGTGTGCCCTTGTCTTTTCAAGGATAACTTTCTTTCCATCAAACTCAACTAAAATGTATGTAAATTCAGGATTTACAGCAGCGGCAACATTAGAGGGAAGAGTCCATGGAGTTGTAGTCCAAACAAGAAGATTTGTATCAGGGAATCTTTCGTCAACAACAGGGAAGAATACATAAATTGAAGGGTCTTTTACCTTTTTGTAACCAAGCGCAACTTCATGCGATGAGAGGGTTGTGCCGCATCTTGGGCAGTATGGAACAACCTTATGTCCTTCATAAAGGAGCCCTTTATTAAAAACTTCTTTCAAAATCCACCAAATTGTTTCAAGGTAATAATTTTCATAAGTCTTATAGGCATTTTTCATATCAAGCCAGAAACCAATTCGTTCTGTCATCTTTTCCCAATCATCAACATATTTCATAACAGATTCTTTACAAAGCTGATTGAACTTTTCAATGCCAAATTCTTCAATTTCTCTTTTTGTATGGATTCCAAGCATCTTTTCAACTTCGATTTCAACAGGTAATCCTTGGGTGTCCCATCCTCCTCGGCGTGGCACGTAATATCCAGTTAAAGATTTAAATCTTAAAACGGTATCCTTATAAATCCTTGAAAGCCCATGGTGGACACCTGGTTTTCCGTTTGCTGTAGGTGGTCCCTCATAAAAAACAAAACGAGGCTTGCCTTCCCTTATTTTAAGACTCTTCTCGAAAATTTTGTTTTCTCTCCAAAACTCAATTAGTTTTTCTTCTTCCTGAGGTATGTTTTTAACATCTTCCAATTTTTCAAATGGCATAGATAACCTCCACTTTATCAAATTAAATAATTATACTAAAAAAGAGTGCTAATTCAAAAAGTGATTTTTAAGACTATTCCGTTTTAATATTTTGTAATTTTGAAATATCTGTAAAATATATAAATGGAACTTAAAGAAATAAAGGATCAAATTTTTTACATTGAAGATACAACAAACATAGGCTTGGTTGAACTTGGTAATGAATTCTTACTCATTGATGCAGGAATTGATAAGGATAAGGGAAAGAAAATCAAAAAAATTTTAGAGGAAAAAGGTATAAAACCTAAATACCTAATACTTACACATCACCATGCAGACCATACTGGTGGAGCAAGATTTTTAAAAGATTATTTTGGAATTACTGCTATATCAAGTAAATTGGAAAAGATCTTTATTGAGAACCCCATACTTGAGCCCATATATTTGTCTTTGGGGAGTAGTCCCAACAAAAATTTTCTTTCTAAATGGATAAGAAGTAGTGAAGTAGAAATCGATGTTGAGGCCGAAAACTTAAACCAAGATTCTTTCAAAAATCTTAAAATTCTCAATCTATCGGGACATTCAATTGGGATGATTGGCATATCTCTTGAAAATGTAGTGTTTTCTTCAGATGCTTTCTTCTCTAAGGAAGTGCTTGAAAAATATATAATTCCATATTTTCACGACTTAGAACAATTTGAGAATTCGATGAAGTCCTTAATATCTATGGATTATGAATACATTTTGCCTTCTCATGGGGTTCTTTACACGAAAAGTGAGGGCGATAAAATTATCAAACATAACCTAAAGCATGTTGAAGAAATTAAAGATAAGATCCTAGACATGATTTCTGTTCCAAGGACAGTTGAAGAAATCTTTAAAGAGCTTCAAATTACCTTGCACGATCCCGTTGTTTACACTCTTATAGAAAGTTCCATAAGAGCAATACTCAATTATTTCATAAATAGAGATGAAGCTAACCAATTTGTAGAGAAAGAAAAGCTACTATACAAAAGAAAATAGGAAAGGCAATACACCTTTCCTATTCAAATTAGGCTAAGTCAAACACTATTATTTTATTATTTCGTAAGAAGTTGTTATTTCTGCTGCCTTTGATAGCATTACTTGTGCAGAGCAATATTTAGTTTTTGATAATTCAATTGCTGTAACAAATTTATCTTCTGGCACATCTCCATAAACAATGTATTTAATATGAATCTTTGTGTATACCTTTGGATGTTCGTCTGCTCTATCTGCCTCGATTTCAATTCTAAAATCCCTATAGGGGACTTTCATTTTATCGAGGATTGAAATGACATCTTGTCCCGTGCAACCTGCAAGTCCCATTAGAAGAAGTTCCATAGGTCTTGGTCCTGCTTCGTGCCCATTGAATTTTTCAGGTCCATCCATAACAACCCAAGCATTTGAATTTGCCCTTGCAATTACAGTAAGTCCGTATGCTTGCTTTAATTCAACTTTTACTTTTTCTCCCATTTTTGCCTCCCAAAATTATTACTTTTAAGATTATAAATAAAAATAGAGGGAGTGTCAAGCACTCCCCTTTACAGTAATAACTAACGATATTTCTTTATAAGCCCAACTTTCTCGTTAAATTCCTTAATATACTCATCCCACTTTTTATAAGATTCGAGTCTTTCAATGAAGTAGTTTTCGTTATACCACTGCTCATTTAATTCTTCAACAGTTTTTCCTTGTTGTTCTACCCAGGTAAAATACTTGAGGTTATGCATTCTTTTCTTGTCGTAATAATTCATTTCAATCATCCAATCGGTTGTTATACCCATCAAGTATCTTTCAAAGTCTTTTGCTGCCTCGATTTCATTGTATTCTCCGTATTGCTCTCTTAACTCTTGGATTCTTGATTGATAAAGTTCCATAGAGTCAGTTGCAACAGTAAATATTACATCGTGCTCTGTCATTTCGTAGTACTTTGCCATTTTTATTGCACCGACAATATTTGCAATGGAAGAAATTCCAAGAAGGTCAAGTTTATCAACGAATTCTTCTGCTAAGAACTTTTTTAGATATTTTCTTCCTTCAGGTTCATTAAATAGTCTCAAAAGATGCATCGTATATTCATCGTCAATATCAACTACCATATCGAGGTTTTTTACATCGATTATCCAAGGAACATGCTTATCGCCTATACCTTCAATCCTGTGACCACCGTATCCGTTGTAAAGAAGAGTTGGGCATTGAAGGGCTTCTCCTGCTCCGATTTTAATTTTTGGGAATTTTTGTCTTAAGTAATTCCCTGAACCAAGCGTTCCACCAGACCCTTGAGTAAGGAATAATGCCGTAAATTTATCTCCTTCTCGTTTATTTTTCTCAAATACTTCTTCCATTGCAGGTCCTGTAATAGCATAGTGCCAAACAGGATTTCCAAACTCCTCAAACTGGTTAAGGACAACAACTTCATCAGGATATTTTTGTTTTAACTCTTTTGATTTGTCAAAAACTTCTTTTACGTTGCTTTCGACACCAGGTGTTGCATAAACCTCTGCGCCAATACTCTTAAGCCACTCAAATCTCTCTTTTGACATACCCTCAGGTAGTACTGCAATTGCCTTACAACCAAGAAGTGCTGAGTTAAATGCACCGCCTCTGCAGTAGTTTCCAGTTGATGGCCAGAGTGCCTTTTGTCTTGTTGGGTCAAATTCACCACGAACAAGTTTCTCAACAAGAGGTCCAAATGTTGCGCCAACTTTATGAGATCCAGTGGGGAAGAACTTACCCAAAAGTATAAAAATTCTTGCTTTAACACCTGTAAGTTCTTTTGGCAATTCAAGGTAATTTACACCATCAAAGCCACCGCCAAACTTAACAGGCTCGTTTTTCCATGTAATCCTAAAGAGATTTCTCGGATGTAAGTCCCATAATCCTATGTTCTTTAGTTCCTGTTTTATTCCTTCGGGTATCTTCTCTGGATTTCTCATCTCTTCGTAGGTTGGGATAATAATGTTCTTTTCTCTTGCCCTCTCAATGGTCCTTTGAAGGACTTCTTCATTTACAACAAAATCCTTATCCATCTTTACCTCCTATTTTATTAGATTACTTAATTTAGAAACTTTTCTCTTATTTCTCATTTTATATGAAACTATCTCAAAATCAAAAACACTTCTTGCAAAAAGGATTGTCTCTTCTAAGTATGCGTTGAACTGTTTTGCTGAGTGTGAATCTGAACCTAAAACTACTTCTCTCCCACCTAAATTAACGTAGAGCTCAAGAATCTCTTTTGATGGATATGGCATAGAAAAGCCTTGCCTAAATGCAGATGCATTGATTTCAATTACTTTTCCTTTTTCAATTACTCTTTTTAGGATCTCTGTAATTATGTCAATATACTTATCAATATGAAATTCGCCGTAATAGTTTTTACCATATCTTTTAATAACATCTAAGTGGCCTACGATATCGTAGTAATCTGTTTCAACAAGGCGTAAAACCTCTTCAAAATAACGCATGTAGGCTGTGTATTCATCAATATCTTTAAAATAATCGACTCCGTGAGGACCTGATATTGTGTATCCATCAATCCTATGCACAGAGCCGATTATGTAGTCAAATGGTTTAGTTAAAACCTCATTTTCTATTGAAGAATGTAGATTACTCTGATATGTTAATTCAGATGCAAAAAGAAGTTCAAACTTGTTATCTACAAAATCCTTTAATCTTTTATACTCTTCATAAGTCTCATTAAACTTATAATATCCAAAATCCTTATCAAATGGATCAAGGTCTATATGCTCGGAAAAGCCAAGATATGAGATATCTCGATCCATTGCCAAATTCACATAGTTTATAGGCTCTTCTTTTGAGTCCTTAGAAAACTTTGTGTGCACATGCAAATCTTCAACTATTTTCATAACTTTATATTTTATTCAAAATCACCAATTCTAAAAAATTTTTCGTTTATTCTTCTTACACCGTCTTCTCCAATCATTTCAATAATTAACTTTCTCAATTTCTCTTCAAGTTTCTTTTTCCTTGAAATATAGGTTGTACGAGGAATTCCTAATTCTCTTGCGATATTTGTAGGACTATCGTAGGGCATTCTCTTATACCTTAAATACCAATAGATTTCGTATTCTTTTGCATCTAATTTAAGAGATACTCTATCAAAAATTAAACCTAATTCGTAGTCTAATTGTTTCACATTTCCTCCAAATCGCTTATGCTAACCTCTTTTGCCCTTCTTTTAATTTCCTCTTTTACCAACCTATACATAGCCCTATTAACAATCCTTTTCATAACAAGAACAAACTCTTTCTCTTTAAGGCCTTTATAGTGCTTAAGGTTCTCATAATAGGCAAGAAAACCTTCCTGAAAGAGGTCTTCAATAGGAACACCAAAATTCTTACCATAGTAAATAGCAAGCATCCTTACATAATCCTTCAGTAAATCGAATTTATCGCTCATCCATCTAATACCTCCTATAAATTATACGAAAATATTTTCGCATTATATACTATGGCAAACGTGTCGAAAAATTTCAAAAAAATGTTAAAATAACCTGAAGGAGGCGTATTATGGAAAAATTCATAGAAGAAAACAAGAAAAAACTCATTGAAATCACTCAGCAGATTATAAGGGTGCCAAGTGTTGAAGGAACACATACAAGCGATGCACCATTTGGAGAAAATGTAAAAAAAGCACTTCTACTTGCACTTGAGATTTCTGAAGATCTCGGTTTTAGAACAGTTAATATTGACAATATCGTTGGATATGCAGAATTTGGTGATGGGAAAGATGTAATTAGTGTTCTTGGCCATCTTGATGTTGTGCCAGAGGGAAGTAATTGGATTTATCCACCATATGGTGCAGAAATCCACGACGGAAAAATTTATGGAAGGGGAGCCATAGATGATAAAGGCCCTACAATGGCAGCACTTTTTGGCGCTTATGCGCTAAAAGAAACTGGAGTAAAGTTGTCGAAAAGAGTAAGAATTGTTTTTGGAACAAACGAGGAAACAGGTTGGAAATGTATGGAACATTTTAAAAAAGTAGTGCATGATCCACTTATAGGCTTTACCCCTGATGCAGAATTTCCACTTATCAATAGGGAAAAGGGAATTTTAAATATAACACTTAGAAGAGATTTTGAAACCAAAAATGAAGAAGTAAAAATCATTGGTGGAAATCGACCAAACATGGTGCCAGATTATGCGAAAGCGGAATTTAAAGATGCCTTAAAGTTATTGAACCTTGATGAAGGAATTGAAGTAAAAGGAAATATTGTAGAAGCTCATGGGAAATCTGCACATGGAGCACTTCCAGAACAGGGAATAAATGCAATTGTAAAACTTGCAAATTCGATTTTGAGTGAAGTTAAACACAGAGAAACAAAAGAAGTACTTAACTTCATTGTAAATAAAGTTGGGAATGATGTATACGGCGGGCTTATGGGGATTGCAAATGAGGACACGCTTTCAGGAAAATTAACAATGAATTTAGGTGTAATAGAAGTAAATGAATCTTTTGCAGAGTTAACTTTCAACATTAGATATCCAATCACTGATAACTTTGAAAGGATAGTTAACGGCTTTAATGAAGCAGGAAAAGATTACGGATTAAGGGTTTCCCAGTATAAAAATCAAAATCCTCTATATGTAAAAGAAGATTCAGAATTAGTTCAAACGCTTCTTAAAGTTTTCGAAGAAACTACTGGGAGAAAGGGTTATACCCTTGCCATAGGTGGTGGAACTTACGCAAGAGCAATGGATATGGGCGTTGCTTTTGGGCCTACATTTGAAGAAATGGAAAAGGTAGAACATATGGCAAACGAATATATTGAAATTGACCATTTAGTCAATTTAGCAAAAATTTATGGAAAAGCAATCTTTGAACTTGCAAAATAGCTTTGAAACAAAAGTAAAAGACTTTTCATTGGAAAAAACACTTAAATGTGGGCAAACTTTCAGATTTTTCTTTGAAAATGGTGCTTATTACTATCCGTATAAGGAGAGCTTAATAAAGATAAGAGAAGAAATTTTTAAAGATGTAACAAAACTTAAAGTTGAAGTCTTTGGGAAGTACTTATCAGAGGAAGATTTTTATTCTATTTTTGGACTTTCACACGACGTAACTCGTATAAATCAGGAAATTATTAAAATTGCGCCAAATTTGAAAGAAGTAGTTGAATTTTCAAAAGGCATAAGGCTTATGAAAATGGAACCTTATGAAACCACAATTTCTTTTATATTTTCAATACAATCTCAGATACCAGTAATTACCTCAAGACTTAATAAACTTGCATATCTAACAAATAAGTCAATTGAAGTAGATGGCTTGATATTTTACCTCTTTCCAAGAAGAATGGATATGCTTGAACTTCCCTTAGATGCGATTAGTTCTTTAAGGCTGGGTTTCAGGGAAAAATTTTTCTTAAATCTAATTAAAAACTATACAGAAGAAGATCTTTATAAAATAAAAGATTTACCTTACGAAGAAAAAAAGAAATTTCTAAAATCAATTTTGGGAATTGGCGACAAGGTATCTGAATGCATAATACTTTTTGGCTATGGTGATTTAAGTGCCTTTCCTGTTGATACTTGGATAGTGAAGGGGCTTGAAAAATTTTTTGGAATCAAGGGTTCAATAAGAAAACTTACAGGATTCGGAAGAACAACCTTTGGAAATCTTTCAGGTTATGCGCAGCAATATATTTATTACTATATGCGTACTTTAATGCGGTAGTTGAAAATATTTAATATTGTAGTAAAATATAATTGGAACTCTGGGAGGTTCGTGTTAAACTTAGCGGATTGGGGCCAACACAATAGTCTTGGGGGTGGATGCACCAGAAGGTTTGAAGCCTTCGGGCTTCCCAGAAAAGTGCTTAAGCCCCCACTTGTCCTTCGGGACTCCAGAATCTGCTAAGTCACGGCCTACCTGGGGTTCCCTATATAAGGAGGTTATGGAATGAGTCTCACAATAGCAGTTTGGATTATTGCAATTTCCCTTCTTCTTGGTGTAGCAGGAACTTTCATATTTCTTCTTAATTTTCAAAGAGATTTAACAAGAACTCTTACAGAGGTTGAGATGACCCTAAAGACTATTGAAAGAAATATTGATATGCTTTCTGAAGAACTTAAAAAGACGCTTAGAAATACAACAGGCATAACTCAGGAGACAAAAAGTCTAATTAGAAACATAAACATGATAACTACTCTAAATGGATTTTTGCAACCTTTAGCTCAAATAGGCAAACAACAAAGCTTTCTAAGTCAAATTTTAAATATTGGAAAAATTGCTTTAGGTGTGATACAGGGTTATAATATGTACAAAAAATTTTTAGGAGGTAGAAATGAGCGAGAACAAAGTTGATTCATTTGTTGGTGGATTTTTAATCGGTGCTTTTGTGGGCTTTGTAGTTGGGTTACTTTATGCTCCCCAATCCGGTGATGAGACTCGAAGAATGATTAAAGAAAAGGGCATTGAAATAACAGAGAAGGCAAAAGAAAAAGGTGAAGAATTAAAGGAAACTGTTGCCCAAAAAGTTGAAGAAGTAAAAGAAAAGGGTAAAGAAATTTTAAAGAAAAAAGGTGTTGAAATTCAAGAAGAAGAAATCAAATAACCCTATTGAAAAATTTTTTGATTTCCTTATAATTTAACTTGCGTTGGGAAGTCGTCTAATGGTAGGACAGGGGACTCTGGATCCTCTAATGATGGTTCGAATCCATCCTTCCCAGCCAGGTGGCGTAGTAGAACAACGGTTAGTTCGGGGGGCTCTCAATCCCCAGATCAGGGTTCGACTCCCTGCTACGCTACCATTTTTTATTTCTAAAGAAAGGAATATAATTTAAATATGAAGGTTGCGATTGTAGGATTACCGCAAAGCGGAAAAACGACTCTCTTTAAAGCACTTGTAGGGCAAGAAATCCCTTTGAGCATTGAAAAAGAAAATATAGCAGATGTAAAAATTTTTGATCCAAATATTGTTCTTCTTTCAAGTGTTTTTAAACCAAAGAAAACAACTTTTGCAACAATGACATTTGTGGATTTACCAGGTATTCCGTCAGGTATTGAACAAGCCAAAAGAAGAAATGAAATTCTTTCCTCAATTAGACAATTTGATGCACTTATAACTGTTGTCGATAATTTTAGCAAAGATGATGTTGAAACTGATCTAAAAATCTTTGAAAGCGATTTAATCCTTCTTGATCTTGATGTTGTTGAGAAAAGGCTTGAAAAACTCAAGAAGGAAAAATTAACACCCGATAAAGCTTTAGAACAAAAAACTCTTCAAAAATTTAAGGACGCACTTTACAATGAAGTTCCTTTAAGAAACCTTGATTTAACAGAGGAAGAAAAGTTATCCACAAAGTCTTTTGGACTTTTTACTCTAAAACCTACCTTGTTTGTTATCAATATTAATGAAGAAAAAATTCCAAAAAGAAGCGAAATAAAGGAGAACCTGCGACAGAAATTTAATTACAAAGAAACTGAGTTTGCAGTAATTCCTGTGTTGCTTGAGGAGGAGATTTCTAAATTGAGTAATGAAGATGAAAAAAGGGAATTTCTTAACTCTTATAATCTTGAAAAAGAGGCAATAAATGAAGTTTTAGATTTGACTATAATGAACTTACTTCATTTGAATGTCTTTTATACAGTTGGAGAGGACGAAGTAAGGGCATGGCTTTTTGAGGAGGGATTAAATGCCAAAAAAGTTGCAGGAAAGATACACTCTGATATTGAAAGAGGGTTTATAGCAGCGGAGGTCATCTCTTATGAGGATTTTAAGAGCGTTAATTTTTCCTTTAAGGAGGCAAAGGCGAAAGGGCTATTAAGAATTGAAGGTGCAAATTATATTGTAAAAAACAAAGAGATTGTCCATTTCAGGTTTAACGTATGAATAACATAAATATCTTCCTTTTAATTTCACTTCTTATATCTTTAACTTTTGCTTTTTATTTTTTCTACAGGATAAATGAGTTAAGTAAAAAAATTAAAAGACAAGAAATAATTTTAAACGGTGCTCAAAAACTTTCGCGGATGTTGTACGAACTTGAAGAACAAGAAAATTTTTTAAGAGAGATGTGGAATATACTTAAAACAGTTACAAATGCCGATGAATTCACTTACTTTAAATTTGATGGTATCGATACGCTTATTCCAGAGTATGTAGAGGGAATCTATAGAGATCAAATTTTGAAGACAAGATTGAAGTTAGGTGAAGGGTTCTCAGGTAAAGTTGCATTAGAAAAGACCCCAAAATACTTAAACAGTGCAAACAAAAGTAACATTGCAAAGCATATACCCGGAACACCAAATGAGGACTCTGCACTTCTTGCAGTACCGATAGTGTTTAACGATGAACTCTATGGAGTTATACTTCTTACAAAGCTTGGAAACAAGAAATTTAATGAAGAAGAGCTAAACAGGACAGAAATGCTTGTCAATATGGCAGCATCACTTATAGCAGAAATTCGGTTGGTAAATACAATAAAAAATAGTTTTATTGAGATGCTTAAAGCATTGATTACTGCTGTGGAATTAAAAGACACCTATACCGCAGGACACTCACTGAGAGTTTCAAAAATTGCAGAGATTATTGCAGAAAACATGGGACTGCCAGCCACTGAAATTGCAAGATGTAGAATTGGGGGACTTCTCCACGACATAGGAAAAATTGGTATAAAAGAGGATATTCTTAAAAATGACACCCCCCTTACACCAGAGCTACGGGAGGATATCATTAGACATCCTGAGTTAGGATACAAATTAATTAAAAAGCTTAAAATACTTGAAAGTGTTGCAGAAACTGTGCTTTATCATCATGAATGGTTTAATGGTAAAGGCTATCCTTTTCGCTTAAAAGGCAGTGAAATACCTATCTCAAGTAGAATTGTCCATGTAGCAGATGCAATTGATGCAATGGTATCTGGAAGACCCCATTCAAAAAGAAAAACTCTTAATGAAGCAATGGAAGAACTTATTAGGTTTAGTGGGATTCAATTTGACCCATTGGTTGTTAAAGTTGCGCTACAATCAAAAGAGGAGATTGAAAGTATTTTAAAAGAAGACATTAAAGAATCTATCTTAGATGACGAAAAACTTTTTGAAATTCTATAAGGTCATAGTAAGAGTTTTATCTTTATTTTTGCTACTAACATTAGTTTATATATTTATTGTTTTAATGATTAAAACAAACGAATTAGGATTTGTAAAAAGCTTTGTTGCTTTAGCTTTTTTAATTTCATTTACTTTCTTTGCTTTGCAACACATTTCGTTAAAAGAGTTAGAAGGACTTGAATCAAAAGTTAAGAAGATGACAATTGAAAATAAAATTAAGGAAGATCTTCTTAAAAAATCAAACATTGAAGAAGTATTTGCAATTTTGAAAAACTATTTTAAAAATTTGAATTGCGTTCTTGAAGTTTTTATAAAAGATAAAAATGAAGTCATACCTAAGAAAAATAGTGCGAATAAAAATATCAACCAAAGCGATCTTGAAGATGTTGTTAAATGCAAATTTGGAGATTTAGAGTGCATTTTCATAATTAAGAGTTTATCAAATAAAACGGATATACATGAAGTAAAAAATAGTTTGGAGAATTTTCTCCCTCTCATTGAAACCTTAATTACAATAAAAGAAAACAGAGAAAATATTGAAAAGCAACAAAATTATTTGCTAAGAATAAACAATCTTATAGAGTATTCAATAAAAATTAGTAATACTTTAGTGCTTGAAGAGACATACATGTGGATTATCAAGGCATCGAGTGTCCTTTTTGGAGCAGATTCTGTAAGTATTCTTGACACTTCAAATGGTAAGGGGCTTTACAGATTCTTGGGTTCAAAAGGTTTGGACTTAGAAAAATTAACGGAAATTGAAAATAAGATAAATTCCCCATATTTTGGGGAGCATATTGATGCAATTGTGAAAACTGGAAAAATAAACTACATTCCAAATACCAATGAATTTCCAGGATGGGCAGTTACAAGCGAGAATTCAAAATCATGGTTGGGAATTCCTCTTTCAGACTTAGAAAATAACGTTTTTATTGTCATTAATATTGGTAAAGATATTCCAAATTATTACACAATAGATGATGTAAAATTTGCTGAAACTTTCCAAAAGACCGTAAACATAGCAATTACTAAGAACCTGCTACTTGAAAGATACCGTATGGATTCAATAACAGATCCACTTACAAAACTTTATAACAGAAGGGAATTTGAAAATAGGCTTTTATATGAGATTACACAGGCTCAACGATACCAAACGAAATTTACACTTCTCCTTATGGATCTTGACAGATTTAAAAGTCTAAACGATACATTTGGACATCTTGTTGGTGATACTTTTTTGAGAGAGTTTGCTGATGTTTTGAGAAATTCAATAAGAGCCTCTGATATCGCTTTTCGTATAGGAGGAGATGAGTTTGCAGCTATTTTAACACATGCAGATAAAATAAAAGCAGTACAAATAGCTAAGCGTATTAAAAGCAATCTTTCAAAGATTGACTTGGGAGTTTCTTTTAAACCAAGCGTTTCTATTGGTATTAAAGAATATAACAATGAAAGCCGTGATGAATTAATAATAGAATGCGATAGACTTCTCTATGTAGAAAAATTAAGAAGCCATGGATCATAATCTAATAGGAATATTAAAGGCAATTGCGGAATTAGAGGAGAGCCTTACAATTGAAGAAGCACTTTGGAAAATAACAAATTTAGCGTTTATTGTCTTTAACGCAGAATCAGCAACTATTATTGATGTCTCTCAAAAACCTTACCACTTTGTTGCTTTTAAAAATGTTGATGACATTGCTGCAAGTGTACTTGAGAAACATTTGAGCGAAGGAAGCGCTGGCGGAAATCTTGAAGTTATTAAAGATACTCAAAAGCCCCTTATAATTCCTGATACATCAAAATACGGTTTTTGGCTAAAAGTTGGTAAATATCCATTATCTTGGATTGGAATACCAATAATATTAGATAATAGAGTCAGTTATATTGTTAATATCGATAGCTATTCTCCAAACACTTACAATGAAGATTTTTGGGAAATTGCTCTTGTTTTTTCTGAATTAATTTCAAGCGCTGTTAAGAAAAATAAACTCGTTGAAGAATTTTTTAGAACTGCAACTCTTGATAAGCTGACTGAGGTGCAAACAAGGCAACAGCTGTATCATATTCTTAATAAAAATATTGATAGATACAGAAGATATGGAAGCAGGTTTTCATGTCTAATGCTTGACCTTGATAAGTTTAAGTATATAAACGATACCTTTGGACATGAAATAGGTGATAAGGCTCTTGTTGCTTTTTCCAAGGCGTTAAAAGAAAACCTAAGACAATCTGACTACATCTTTAGATTTGGTGGAGACGAGTTTCTAATAAAACTTGAAGAAGCAGACGGAAAAGAGGCTTTTCAAATCGCAAAAAGACTAAGAGAGGCTATTCTATCCATAAACATTGACGGAAAAATCAATCTTTCAACATCAATTGGGATAAAAGAATACAAGGGAGAATCATTAGAAGATTTTCTTAAAAGCCTTGACGAAGCGCTATATCAAGCAAAGAAAACAGACACTGGTATAATGATTACTAACTAATCCACTCTAATGATTCCTCTTATAGTTATACTTTTAGTAGATTCATCCCAATCAACTTTAAAATTAAATGCCTCCATAACAAACCTCAAAGGCACAAAAGTTCTTGAGTTTTCTATGAAAGGTGCGGTATCCATCGAAAGTTCATTTCCAAAAGATTTATATATATTACTTCCAATTTTTAAAATTATATTTCCATTGTCCAACAAAACTTCTTTTTTCTTTGGATCATATGAAACTTTAAAACCTACTGCTTCTCCTAAAAATCTAACAGGTACGAATGTTCGTGAATCTCTTATAATTGGGCTAACATCCATTGAATACCTTTCCCCATTTACAAAATATGACAAATCTTCGACTTTAAAAACAAGTGTATAAAATTTATAAAAATGATTTATAATAACCTCATTTTCTGCGTTTGGTACAAAGTTGTCGTTAAAGATGGTTTTTTCTTTTCTTGTATTCCCAAGATTATTTTTTACAGTATATAAGACTTCCCTGCCTTCTTCCAACGGATTTTCTAAAATTAAATCTCCCATATTAAAGAGAGGATATCTAAATAATACTACACCAGAAGAATAAAGGTAAGCATTGAAAATTTCAAGTTCAGTATCTTTCAAAGAAATACCACTTGGATTTACGCCAACGAATGTTTCAAGATTTCCTTTCGTCAATGATTTAATCTTATTTGTGACAACTGTTACATAGTCTTCTTTCTCTTCAAGGCTTGAAAGGTAAATCATCGGAATCACAAAATCAAGAATTCCATTAAAGGTATCCCCAAAATAAGAGAAATTAACCTTTTGATATGCATATGTTTTTTTAATTGATGGAGAAGTTTCTATTGAGTCATACCTGTAGCCTCGTGAAACAAGAAATGCACCAAATTTGAGATTTGTCCTTTTTTGTGAGGCATAATTTTTTAACTCTATTGCTACATCTTTAAGAACACGTTCCCTCAAATTTACCCAATTTACAATATCCTTATCTTTTTTCTCATAAAGTATAAACATTGTTTTCCAATCAGCAGGTTTTATAAAGGTTTTGTAGGCAACACTTTTAACATAATCCATATCAATTCCGTTTGACTTTCCCAAAGACACAAACGAATTTGAGAAATCGTAACTTCCATTTGGGTATCGTATATAATCAAAAACGAGTCCATCGATATCAAATTTGAGGAGTTCTGAAATAAATAATTTTATATAATTCAAATAATTTTTTGAAAGAAGACTAATATAATAAGTATTTTTTTCATAGCCAAGGTTCCCCATTAAATCTTCTGGATGTTTTGTTCCATAATTCTTATCCATCATTACAGGAAAATACGCATAGACTTTTAGATTGTATTTTTGAGCGATTTCAATTATTTGTGGAAGTGTATCGGTTAAAACGGGGAAATTTTTTGACGGAAAAATAACTTGTCCTTCAGGTGTTTTTACTAAAATGAAAATTGTATTATAGCCATACTCACTTATTTCCTTTAGTGATTTTTCAATACCTCTCTTGTTTAAATCATCTGCTCTTATACAAAGTCCTTTTAACTTTGTAAGTGTAAGTACATTGGGAGTAAAAGAATTTGCATTTTTAACCGGAAGCTGTAGAACAATTATTAATATCAAAATTACAATAAAAACTTTTTTCATTCTACCTTCCTAAAAGGTGAAATGTAGCCTTCTTTACTTTAGTTGTGAAGATCCTATCAGAGGAGATAATTTTTGTTGCTATTAAAATCGCAATTGCAGAGAATAGTGTAAGATATAAAACTCCTATATATACAATTGATTTAGATCCAAAAAGTATTTTTTGCGAGGCAATAAATGGATACGAAAATGGTATAAGATAAACAAGAATTTTAAGAGGTATGCTCAAAGTGTCAATGTTGGTAAAAAGTGAAAGGAAATACGGGATCATTATGAGTATCATAAGAGGTGTCAAATACATCTGTGCTGATTTTGTGTCCTCTGCAAACACTGCAAGGATGCTTGCAAGAGCAAGCGAGGATAAAATTGTAAGAAACAGCAAAAGCCCTATGTAAAAATACTGCGTTGGTGTATAAACAAGATTAAGTGCCTTAAGAATTGAAGAGCTTTGCGCATTAGAAAATTGACCTTGGGAGATCCCGCTAAAGTAACTTCGCATCCCAACAAGATAAAATGCCGAAATAATCAAAGCCATAATAGAGGATGCAAGCATTTTGGAGAGCACTATATATGGACGTTTTACAGGAACTGTCATTAAAGTTTCCAGAGTCTTGTTTTCCTTTTCGCTTGCAATGAGACTCACGATCATTTGAGATGCAAAAATAATAACAAACGCAAGTATTATTGGAATAAATATTACTTGGGACATAAGTAAATTTGAGACCATTTCAGGCGATGCTTCGCTCTGTTTTCCATTTACTACAACATATTCTTTAAGCGCTATTGGGTTTTTTACTATCCTTGGATCAATATTTGTAAAATTCTTTATGTACATGTCAGAAAGAGTTTCAGAAATAGCAGAAACAACACTTTTTACTCTTGCAGGTTGCGAGACCGACATAACAGAAATTCCTTTAATAACGGAGTAAATCTTTATTTCAGGTTGTTTGAACGACTTAATATTTGATTCAAAACCTTGTGGAATTTCAATTATCACATCAATCTTCTTTGAGGTTGCATAGTTAATTGGATCGACAATACCTCCATAATATACTTCTGGTAATGCAACAGATTTTAAATTCTCAATAAATTGATTTGAAATAACGCTTTTATCGTAATCTACTACAAGCACGGGTTCAGGGTTTGTTGCCTTCTTAGTTTCTGTTTGTACAACGTTTCCTATCAAACCATAGAAAATTACGACTATCACCAATGGGACTAATAATTGTGGGGTAAGTATTTCTCGTATATCCTTCTTCAAAAGATTAAGAAGATTTTTCATTTTACAACCTCCATAAACACTTCTTCAAGGTTGGAAGCGTTGTATTTTTCTTTGAGTTGTTTTGGAGAGCCTATATCAAGTATTTTTCCTTTATCAATCAAAGCAACTCTATCAGAAAGATATTCAACTTCAAGCATATTGTGAGATGAGAGCAACACCGTTATACCATTTTTTACGAAGTCTTTTATTATGTTTCTTACCTCTATTGAATTTATCACATCAAGTCCAGATGTTGGTTCATCAAGAATTGCAAGCTTTGGGAGATGCATCAATGCTCTTGCTAAAAGAAGTTTCCTCGTCATACCTTTGCTGTATGTAGATACCTTATCTTTAATTCTATCACCAAGACTTGCAATACTTATACCTCTCTCTAAAATTTCGTCAAATTCTTTCTTATCACTTGCATAGAAACCTGCCATGAATTGAAGATACCCAAAACCTGTAAGCGTTTTGTAGGCACCTGCTTCCTCTGGAAGATAACTTATGATAGTTCTGATTTTTTCGTCATCTTTTCCCAACTCGTAACCAAAAATTTTTACATCTCCTGCATTTTTTCTTATAATCGTTGAAAGAATTCTTAAGGTAGTTGTTTTACCAGCACCATTTGGTCCAATAAGGCCAAATATTTCTCCTTCGTGGACTTCGAAACTGATGCCGTCAACTGCTTTAACATCTCCATAGTACTTTGTGAGATTTTGCACAGCAATAGCTTCCATAAATTACCTCCTTAAAAGCACTTATCTATTATAACATTTTTTTGCAAATTAAAAAACTTGTAATCCAAAAAATTTTTTTTATAATAATGCGATGGTTGAAAAATTTACACCTCACCGCGCCATAAGAAAA
>NZ_JBMFSR010000015.1:0-27280 GCF_049967455.1 Caldisericum sp.
CTGAAGAATGTTATCTAATTCAATTCCCTTAAAGGGTCTATTGATTTTTTTGAAAATATCATTGCTTACAGCATCAACTTTAAGTGATACAAGATCAAACCCCATTAGTTCATTTTGGACATCGGGATTATCTATTAAACTTGAATTTGATATTATCGCAACTTTTATACCAAGAGTCTTTATAAGAGAAAGTTCCTTTCCTAAGTTTATGTCAAGTGTAGGTTCGCCATCAGGTACAAATGTTATATAATCAATTTTCTCTTTTCTTGATAGAACATCTTCTACTTTTATTTTAACAGCGTTAAATACATCTTCTGGGTCATAGAAGGCTTGTCTTATTTTACTCATTTTTAGGTTTCTTCCAAGTTGACAATAGACGCATGAATATGTGCAAATTTTAGGAGGAATGTTATTTACACCAAGGCTTCTTCCAAGCCTTCTTGAGGGCACAGGTCCAAATGCAATTTCTTTAATGTTTTTCATAACTTTCATTCTCATTATAACACATTTTTTTAGATTTACTACAAAAGAATATTTTTTTAAATTATGTTTAGCAAATGGTTTGACAAATTGAGTTATTATCTGGTATAATATAAAGCTATGTATTTGAACACTACCTTTTTGACAATTATTTTGCTTTTTGTAGGAACTTATTACCTTTTTCTTTTTATTGTAGCGCTTTATACAGGAGAAATAAAGAAAGGAAAGAATGAAAATTTCTTTTACTTTCTAATAATTCCAGCCAAAAACGAAGAGAAGGTAATTGCAAGGACAATAGAAGCTTGTTTAAGATTAAAAGGTGATAACTTTAGGTTAGTAGTTGTTGATGATGCCTCAAATGACAGGACTCCCTTTATTGTAAAATCGTTTGCGAAAAATGATCCCAAGGTCATTTTATTAAATAGAGATCCTAACGAGCCAAAGAGGGGAAAAGGAGCAGTCTTAAACTACGCTTTTCAACAAATAAAACTTGCAATAGACTATAATTTCCTTGAGCCTTTTAACTTAGATAAGGAATTTTTCTCTCAATTTGATAAAGATCATGTAATAATTGGCGTTTTTGATGCAGATGCTAAGCCAAGCGAAGATATGCTTTTTGAGATTTCACAAATCTTTTCGAATTTAAATGTTAGCGCAGTTCAAACTGCTGTAAGAATTTCTAATCGAGATCAATCCTTACTTTCTAAGATGCAGGATATCGAATTTTTAGGTTTTAGTAGAATCATCCAAAAAGCGCGTTCAAGATTTGGAAGTGTTGGGCTTGGAGGCAATGGGCAGTTCTCAAAGTTCTCCTCGCTTGAAAGTATTGGAGAAATGCCTTGGGGACAAACCCTTACAGAAGATTTTGAATTAGGATTAAGGATGATTTCAAATGGGATGAGGCTGTATTATACAGATAATGCAATAGTGGAACAAGAAGGTGTTATAACTTTGAAAGCCCTTTTCAAACAAAGGACAAGATGGCTTCAAGGTCATTTCACAAATTGGAAATATATACCATCAGTTTTGCGTTCAAAGTCATCTCTAATTACAAAAGTTGATACTTTCATTTATATTGTTTTCGTATCGGTTGTCTTTCTTGTTGGATTGTCGCTTACGCTTTCTTTTCTGAGTATTTTAAAGCTTATTATGGTTAAAAATAGTATGCTTGAGCCTTTTTACAATAAGCACTATCTTTTGGGACTTCTTGCGCTACTTTTTTACTCTTTTGCCTTTATTCCAATGTTTGTTTATAGCGTGTTTGAGTATTACAATGAAAACGGATTTTTTGAAAAAATTTCTTATATACTACTGTTTGCTCTGTATACCTATATTTGGCTTCCTGCAGGTGTCTTTGGGCTTTATAGAATTGCAACAGGAAAGACTGAGTGGGTTAAGACATCTCGTGTGACAAGTTATATCCCATCTTTTGCTAATGTTGATAATGATACTTCGCAATATTTTGTTGAAAGACGAAGATTCCCGAGATTTACGTTTCATTCTTTTACTTTTGCAAGTCCAAAAGTTTTGTGTTTTTTGGACAATTTATCTCAAGGTGGCGCAAAGGTCATATTTCCGAAAGATGTTGAGCTGATTCAAAATGTTTTAGAAATTAGCGTGCCTTTGTATGGTAAAAAACGCACAAGGATTGTTTGGCAAAAGATGAACGATAATTTTATCGAAGCAGGTGTTGAATTTGTAAGTTAGATACTTTAACTTCTTCTGCATGATTTTAAATAGCCAATTTCCACATGTTTTATGACATATTAACTTTTCAGTTTTTAATTATTTTCGAAAGCCTTTAAGAATTAGATGTTTCTTATTATGTCCTTTACCCTCTTGACTATTATGAGCATATGCTTATAATATAGTGAAGGTGTTAATATGACAAGACCAAGATTTAGAAGAAGAATTGGTTGGCTTCCTCGCCTTGATTACTTTGTACCTGCTTCTCAGAGCAGTGACGGTGTTGAAGAAGTTATACTTACTCTTGACGAGTTAGAGGCAATTCGCCTTGCCGACTTTGAGGGACTTTACCAAGAGGAAGCTTCTCAAAGAATGAATATTTCAAGACAAACATTTGGAAGGATTATTGATTCTGCACATAGAAAAATTGCAGATGCCATTATAAATGGGAAGGCAATAAGAATTGAAGGCGGTCCTGTTGAATTTGATGAAAAGGCTTTAGAAAATGCAATAGGTGATTACTGTGTATGCCCAAATTGTGGTTTTATAAAGAAGCATGAAAGAGGTGTGCCCTGTAGGTTTGAAATTTGTCCTAAATGTGGGACTCATCTTACAAGGAAAATTAGTTTTAATAACAATAAAATGAAAGGAGGTGAATAGGTATGCCTTTAGGAGACAGAACAGGACCTCTTGGCTATGGTCCAAGAACAGGAAGAGGTTTAGGCTATTGTGCAGGGTATGGAGTGCCAGGTTATCTTAATCCTATAGGGAGAGGATTTTTTGGTCGAGGCTTTGGTTTCGGCAGAGGTTTTGGGTTTGGTCGTGGCTTTGGTTGGGGTGGAAGATTTATCCCTTACTACGCATATCCTTATAGATACAGTGCTGTAGATGAAAAGACAATTCTTACAGAAGAGATGAAGATATTAGAAAATGAACTTAATGCAATAAAAGCTCGCCTTGCTGATTTAGAAAAGGAAAAAGAGGCATAAAAAAGAAACCCCGGGTGAAAGCCCGGGGAAATTTTAGGAGGTGAAATATGATTGTTGCAATTACTTCTAGTGGCAATACACTTGATTCAATGGTTGATCCGAGATTTGGAAGATGTTCTTATTTTATAATTGTTGATACTGACACTATGCAGTTTAAAGTAATCGAAAATAGTGGTATGGGGCGTCAAGGTGGTGCTGGGGTAAATGCTGCGCAACTCCTTGTTGACGAAGGAGTTCAGGTTTTAATAAGTGGTAATGTTGGACCTAATGCCGAGCAAGCTCTAAAAAGTGGTGGTATAAGGATTATAACAGGAGTCTCAGGAACTGTGAAAGAAGTAATAGAGAAATTAAAGCGAGGTGAAATTTAGTATGCGTTATGTTTTAAGAGGAAGTGGCTTTCACCGACGGGGTCAAGGTAGAGGTCTTGGAAGGGGTTTAGGACTTGGGAGAGGTATGGGTTATGGAAGGATAGCATTTCTAAATGAGCCTGGTATTCACAATGAAAAACCTTTCGAAACAAATCAAGATAATCTTAAAAACTTAAACACAACATTTACAGAGACTTATTCCAAAAAGGCATATGTTAATGAAGCAAGGTGTATTGGTTGCGGCATTTGTGAAAATGCCTGTGGTTTTCATGCAATAAAAGTGCAAAACGGAGTTGCAAAAGTTGATATTGAAAAATGCACAGGTTGCGGTGATTGTGTGCGTGTCTGTCCAAGAGGTGCAATATCTTTACAAGAAAATAGGTGAGTTATGATAATATCTGTTGCAAGTGGAAAAGGTGGCACAGGCAAGACTCTTATTTCAACTAATCTTGCTTTGTCTTTGAAGGATAAGAATATTCAATTTCTGGATTGTGACGTCGAAGAACCTAACGCCTTCTTATTCCTTAAACCCGAAATAAAAGAAGAGATTCCTGTAGAAATGCTTGTGCCAATTGTGGAAGAAGAAAAGTGTACCCATTGTAAAAAATGTGCTGAATTTTGTGAATTTAGTGCAATCCTTGTTTCACCAAATAGAGTGCAGATATTTCCGGAACTATGTCATAGTTGTGGTGGATGTGCCCTTGTCTGTGAAACGCATGCAATAAAAGAAACTCCTTTTAGGATTGGAAGTGTAAAAAAGGGGAATTCATCTCACATAGAGTTAGTCTATGGAGAACTTGAAGTTTCAAAGCCTTTGGCTGTGCCAATAATAAGAAAGGTAAAAGATAATACAGATAAAAATAGATTGGTAATAATTGATGCTCCACCCGGTGCATCAGACCCTGTGATTGCATCAGTTAAGGGCTCTCACTTTGTAATTTTAGTTACAGAGCCAACACCTTTTGGACTTCATGATTTAAAAATTGCAGTTTCTGTAATTAAGGAACTCCAAATTCCGCATGGTGTTGTTATAAACAGGGCAAATATTGGAAATAAAGATGTATATGAGTTTTGTAAAAGCAATGGTATCCCTATTCTTCTTGAAATTCCCTACGATAGACATATTGCAGAACTTTATTCACGTGCAATTCCAATTGTTGAAGTTATGAATGAATGGGTTGAGAAATTTCAAAAACTCTATAGTGATATTGAAAGGATGATAGCAAAATGAAACAGTTAGTTGTATTGAGTGGAAAAGGTGGCACAGGAAAAACTACGCTTACAGCATCCTTAGCTGCACTTTTGCAAGATGCAGTTGTTGTGGATTGCGATGTTGATGCTCCTGATTTACACCTTCTTTTAAAACCAACGGTCCTTAAAGTTAAGGATTTTTACGGATCAAAACTTGCAAGTATTGATAAGGATAAGTGTATAAAATGTGGCGCTTGTATAAGAAGTTGCAGATTCGATGCAATAGATGATGACTTTAATGTTGACCAGTTTTCCTGTGAAGGGTGCGGAGTTTGTGGACTTGTGTGTCCTGCAAATGCGGTTTCATTTACACAAAGAAAAGCAGGTGAAATATATGTATCTGAAACAAAATATGGACCTATGGTGCACGCACTTCTTTTCCCAGGCGAAGAAAACTCAGGGAAGTTAGTCACTATGACAAGGCTTTTTGCAAATTTAACAGCACAGGATAGAAAAAAATCACTCATTATAATTGATGGATCACCTGGAATTGGTTGTCCTGTAATATCATCGATTACAAATGTTGATTATGCGCTTGTCATAACAGAACCTACAGCATCTGGCATACACGACTTTGAAAGGCTTATGCAACTTGTAAATCACTTCTCCGTAAAGCCTCTTGTTGTAATAAACAAATACGACATAAATGAAGAAAACACTCACAGGATTGAGAATTATTGTAATGAAAATGATATCACTGTTTTAGGCAAAATCCCGTTTGATCCTATTGTAGTTGAAGCTATGGTTCAGGGTGTGCCCGTTGTTGAATACAATGTCGTTACTCCTGCAACCATTGCAATAAAGGATATCTTCCAAAAGGTCACAAAAATTTTAGAAGTTTAGTTTTCAAGGCACCGCTTCTAAAACATCAAAAATAATCAAAATTTTGACACAAATAAAAAAGATAACACTTTCACCCGTTAAGCTATAAAACACTGTCATATTGAGGTGATATGATGATAAACAAAAATGAAAAAATCCAAACAAGAGAATGAAACTTACGAAATACTTTGGGAGCATGAGAAAAAGCAAGAAGGGGAATACCAATTGAAAGCACGTTTAAGCAGCTATTTTGTTTCATTATGAGATGGTATATCGCTTCATCTAATCCATTTTGATGACTTTTTAAGGAATAGGGAGTTTACAGAGACAATAGAGAATGGCGTGAGAGCAATGATGAGCTCTCACAGTGCAAAGAGGTTCTTCAAGTCATTCTCTCTGTGAGATTATGATAAGTTAAAAAATTATACTTAAAAACTTGCAATTTTTTCAAAAAAGTACTAAAATTTTTTAGAGCGATAAAAAATCGCTCAATTTAGGTGGAAAATAAATAACCTTCACTAAGTAGAGGAGGTGCCTTATGGCAAATTGCAGGATTTGTGGGAAGAGGTTGCCTCTGTTTTACAGAGACACTGTTTGCAGAGAATGCAGGGCAAAGCTTCAACTTGAGCTTGCAGACATTACAAAGTATGTCCTGACTAATAAGGATATCACTAACGAGCAAATCGATAAATTGAAAAATCAAGATAGGACTGACATTATTAAGCTTTACAATTCTCTTTTTCAGAATTTTTCAAGCGACAAGGAAGTGGATGCTCAAGAGATTGCAACTCTTCGGAAATTACAAAATGGTTTGTTCTTATCTGATGCTGAGGTCAAATTCGACGAACGGCTGAAGCCGTATATTTATGTTCAGGCAATAAGAAATAACACTCTACCTGAAGTAGAGCTCAAAAATGCTCAAGGGATTGTTTTGAAGAAAGATGAGAAAGTGCACTTTGTAGATGGAGCAATCCTTAAGGAAATAAAATCGGTAAGCTTGGGCTATGGCGGCGGCTCGCAGGGAGTAAGCATTAGGATTGCAAGCGGAGTGCATTATAGGGTAGGTGGCACTCGTGGGCACATAATGAGAGAAGACAAGCTTGTGGAGACTTCAAGAGGGGTTTTTATTATAACAAATCAAAGGATAATGCTAAACCCCACATCAATTAAAAGCAAATCTTTGAATATCCCTTTGAGCAAAATATTCTCTTATAGTTGCTATGAAAATGGCTTGGAGCTATACAAAGAAGGACATGAAAAAGGATATTTTCTGGAGTTTCTTAATAAATCCTCTGTAGAAATTGTCGGCATGCTCTTGGGGTATCTCACGAAAACGAATTAACTTTTTAAATTCTTGGAACCACACTCCACAAATTTGGAAGTTTTTTAAAAAATTGATTTTAATAAAGACATGTTAATACCAATATATTATGAAAAATTTATATTATGAAAAATTAGTAAGTTATTTGAAGGAAAACAAAGCCGTTATTATAGTTGGAGCAAGACAGGTAGGAAAACTACCTTGCTTAAGAATTTTCTCAATAAGGTAAACATTAAATACAAGTTTGGGACAGACAGAAAGGCAAGTCCTTCTGGAGAGAATTGTGTGATAGAATTGTCTCATTCTTTAAATCCTTGATAAATGTTATAGCCAGCTTACGAATTGGGTATCACGGGCATATGCTAATTTGAAATCAGGGCTCATTAATTTTGTTGTGTCGAGTCTTCCTGGACTTCCTGACGGCTTTCGCGAAGGCTTAAAGAAAGTACTTAACGCACTTGTTAATTATGGTCTTGCCTCTCTTAACATACCTTCAGAACTTCTGAATTTTGATGCACTTGAAAAGGATGGGCTTGTATCTTGCAAAAGAAGCACTAACCGAATCAGGTGCCTGCAACGGATATGACCGCCGATTTGGTTACTAAAACTGTAACAGGTATTAATAATAATCTTGCTTCTTCAACAAATTCTGCCACTCCAAACCTGCTTAACTTCCAATTTCTTAAGGCTAATCCAATGTATCTATACAGAGCTGCATATATGGATATTCAAATCACAAACAATTATGATAAACCATCGCAACCAGGCAAACTAAACGTAGATATTCAATTAAAGTGGCAAGAGCGGAATCCTTATAGTGGAAGTAAATTCTGATCTTGGAGTTTTAGAAGGAACTAATTGCTTTAAACACTTCCTTTTTGGACTTAAAAATGGTTACGCATACGGATATCCTCTTTACTATACAGTTTTTGATCCAGTAAAAGGCATTTCAATACCTGCTCTTAAACCCCATGAAAGCACAATTATCACTGTCTATTTCAAGGAATATGCAGGAAAGAATTGCCCCTTAGCACCAAATGGAGAAACTGTTAACTGAATGATTTTGAAAATTTCAATGGGATCTGAGGTAGTTTGTCCATCGCAATTCAAAGTGTATACGAATTGTTTCACATTGTCTGCACTTCCAAAAACTTCTTATGATGAAAAACCTCCACGATTTACACATATGCATACGATACAACGACAACTTCAGATTCATTTACAGGAATACCTAAAAACCCGTTTCTCCCTTAAAAACTTGCAGGTTTTTAGAATGTAGTCTTTAAATAATAAGCCGGGTTATAAAGTATTTAACTTTATCCCTGGCTTTTTTGATTTATGCATGGTCAACTAAAAAGCATTCTCAAGCAATATATAAAAATATCCCTGTTTGCTTAGAAATGCTAAAGAGATTTAAAGCAATTCAAAGAAAGATCATAAAATAAACTCAAGAAAAAGGATTAATTTAAGTGATTCTTTCCATACCAAACTACTTCAATGGGAAATAAATAACAAAACCATATTTAAATCTACTCAAAGGGAAATACAAAGGATTAATTTGATTTTTGTTCGGTTTAAGAATCTATTCAAAAGGTGCAAATGAGATAAAAATTGTATATAATATAACTAAAACAGGAGAAGAGATGTTAAAGAAATACGTAATAAATGTCCCTTTTACAAGTATGTATGGGACACCAGAAGTTGGCGAGGTTATATCCCAGGTCATAATGGGTGAAATAATAGATGTTCTATCGTTTAGTTCTGGTTTTGCAAAAATTGTTGCGGAAGATGGATATATAGGCTATGTAGAAGAAAGTGTTTTAAGAGAATTTGAAGTAGAAGAGAGACCAATTGCAATAACAAAAGAACCTTTTTCTAATGCATATAGCGGTCCTACTGTGAAGTCAAAACTTATATTTACTCTTTCTATTGGAAGCGTTCTTTTGGATAAAGGAAAAGAAGATGGTGATTATAGGCTTGTAAGCGATTTTGATGGAAGGGAGTTTTATCTTCATAAAAACACCTTGATTTTAGCTACCTATCCTTTTCAATACGAAAGAAGGGGTTGTAAGGATATACTAAAAACAGCATTGCAGTTTCTTAATATTCCATACTTTTGGGGTGGAAAAACAACTTTTGGTTTTGACTGTTCTGGATTTGTGCAAACTGTTTTTAAATTAAATGGCTTTAAACTCTTAAGAGATGCGCATATGCAGGCAAACATGGATATATTTAAAAAGTTTTATTTGGGCGATTCGGAGCTTTTACCTTGTGATGTGATATTTTTTGGCAAAGTCAAGATAGATCATGTTGGCATTTATCTTGGGCATAATAGATTTATTCATGCAACCACTTTTAATGTGCCAAAAGTCCAGATAAGCGAATTTAATTATTATTGGAAAGAAAAAACAAATATCATTGGTAGGTTAGATGTAGCTAGGTTATCTTAAATGCAAAACACAAAAAATGAAGTACAAATTAACAATGCATTTTTCCATTTTCTCCCAAATTCCGCCTGCTGGGGATGGGAAGGTATTGAAAGGCGGTTCAAAAATACCCCAGCCGTTAAACTCGTGCGTTTTTGCACAGTTTGATTGATTGGTTTAAATTGGTAAAGCCAGAAAGATTAAAAAGTGGAGATAGGGTTGCGATTGTTTCTCTTGCAAGCACACCCTTTAAGGAAAATATGGAAAGAGGCATTAACTACCTTCAAAGGTTTGGACTTGAAGTTGTTGTTGATCCCAAAGTTTTTGATGAATATGGTTATCTTGCAGGAAGCGATATTGAAAGGGCAAATGCCTTGAACAATTATTTTGCTGACAAGAGCATTAAAGCAATATTTTCTTCCTGTGGTGGGTATGGCAGTGGAAGAATCCTTCCATATATAGATTTTTCTAATATTGAAAGAAATCCAAAGGTGTTTGTGGGATATTCTGATATTACTTCACTTCATTTGGCTATTCAAAGGAAAACAAATCTCATAACATTTTATGGGCAGATGCCAATGGTTGACCTTGGAAAAGATGAGTATTCTCACATCCTTATGAATTTTCTTTTTGACCCTGATTTTAGGCTTTATTATAAGGGAGATAGCGTTAAATCTTTTAATCCTATGAAAGTAGAAGGGCAACTTGTTGGAGGATGCCTTACTCTTATTGATGCGCTTCTTGGAACTGAGTATGAAATAGACACAAAAGGTAAAATACTCTTTATTGAAGAGGTGGAAGAGCATAATCATGATATAGACAGAATGCTTCTTCATTTAAAACTTACAAATAAGTTAGATGATGCAGTGGGGTTTTTAATTGGTGATATGGTTGATATAAAGCCAAAAGACCAAAGAAGAAAATCTTTAACTCTTGAAGAAATTTTTGAAGAATACATTGTAAAACTCAATAAACCGGTTTTAATGAACTTTCCTGCAGGACATGGTAAAATTTTTGTGCCCCTTCCTTTGGGTGTTTTAGCTCAAATAGACTCCGAAAACGGAACAATAAAGACTATCGAGGGAAGCGTAATATGAACGAAGAATTTTTAAATCAATTTGGTCTTCGTTATAATGAAAAGGGAATACTTTTACTTTCAGGTGCCGATCTTTTAGATATTTCAAAGGAATTTGGAACGCCTCTTTATGTATTTTCAAAAGATCTTTTTAAGAAAAACATAAACGAGTTTAAGAGTGCCCTAAATGAGAACTTCAAAAATCATTTTTTGCTATATGCAAGTAAAGCTCTATCAATAAAGGAAATTTACCGTATTCTTAATGTTGAAGGTTTAGGCGCAGATGTTGTATCCATGGGGGAAATTTTGACAGCACTTAGTGTTGGGTTTAACCCAAGTTTATTGTATTTTCATGGGAATAGTAAAAGTGACGAAGATCTTACTTTTGCAATAGAAAAAGGCATAAAAATTGTTGTTGATAACGAAAGCGAACTCAACTCGATAATTAGGATTTCTAAAAGTATTGAGAAAGTCTCGCATATTTTACTTAGAGTAAAGCCTGGTATATCTCCTAATACTCATTCTTATATCATTACAGGGCACTTAGAGTCAAAATTTGGAGTAAGTCTTGAAGAAGGTAAAAATTTGTTGAGTATTGCGTTGAAAAATAGATATATTGATTTCTTAGGTTTTCACTATCATATAGGTTCTCAAATACTTGATTATGATGCCTTTAAGAAGAGTGCAGAGGAGATTTCTTTGTTTTTAATGGGCATCAAAAAAGAATTGGGATACGTTCCAAGAGAATTGAATGTTGGAGGTGGGTTTGGAATTCCTTATGTCCCAAATGATAAAAGAGTTGATAAGAAGGAGTTTATAAGAGCAATAAAAGATGGACTTCTAACGCATATTGAAAATTTGGACGATTTTAAAATCCTCATTGAACCCGGTAGGGCTCTTATTGGAGATACAGGGTTAATCTTATACAGAGTTTTAAGGAAAAAGTTTGTTAATTCAAAGGAGTATCTTTTTGTTGATGGTGGAATGGGAGATAATATTAGAGTGCCTCTGTATGGTGCAAGATATACCATAGCAAATGTGAAGAGAAGAGAAGGAAAAATTAAAAACTATCACATCTTTGGGAAATACTGTGAATCAGGCGATATTGTAGCGTTTGATACACCTTTAGAAGAAGTAGAAGAAGGAGATTACATCGCCGTTTTTCCTGCAATTGCTTATACCTATTCTATGGCAAGCAACTACAATAGGTTCACTCGCCCTCCTGTTGTTATCGTGGAAAATGGAAAAGGAAGGCTTGTTGTAAGAAGGGAAACTTACGAACAGCTCATGCAAAATGATATTTAAGCAATTTTAAAGATTGGTTTTTCAACTATAAAGTTCCCTTCAAACCTCTCCTCGTTTAATAGGAATATGGTATCAAGGTCAAAGAATTTAAAGCCTCCCACTCCAAGTGCAAAATGGACGCTTTGGTTAATGCCGATACTTGTTTCTGCCATTGCGCCTATCATAAGACCAATATTAGCACTTTTTGCAATTTCTACTATGGCAAGTGCAGAGGAGATTCCCGATTTCATTAATTTTATGTTGAAGAAATCAACTGCTTCATTTTTTACAAGATTTAGAGCATCCATTTGAGTTTTTATGCTTTCATCAGCTGCAACTGGGTATGGAGAGTTAAATCTTACAAACTTCAAACCTTCAATATCAAAGTATATAACAGGCTGTTCAAAGATTGCAATATCAACCCCGTTTTTATACATTTCTTTTACAAATCTCACTGCATCTTTTGGTGTATAGCCCATATTTGCATCAACAATGTATTTTGCTCCTTTTGTTTCTTTTGCAATTCTTAACATTGCTTCAATATCTTCTTCGATGTTTTCCCCAACCTTTACCTTTATAATTCTAAAGCCTTCATTGAAAATCTCTTTTGCGTCGGAAACCCTTTCATCAATAGGTTCAATGCTTACTGTTTTGTCTGTTTCAAGCGAGTTTTCTGCTCCACCAAAAATTGTGTGAGGCGTTGTCCCCAACTCTTTTGCAAGGGCATCAATAATTGAAAATTCAACTGCTGCCTTTATACTTGGCGATGCAATGAGTTTAGAAGTTTTTAGAAAACACCTTCTAAATGATTTTGTGTCTTCTGCTACAAGCAATTCATTCAAAAAATTTTCCAAAGAGATAAGCGCATCAACGACTTCACCATTTACTCTAAATGAGGGAGATGCCTCTCCAATTCCTGTTGCTCCTGAATCAGTTTCTGTAAAGACCCTTATATTATTTGCAACTGTGCTTATACTGTTTGTTACATGAAAGGGTTTTTTAAAATCTGTTTTCTTGAGTTTTAATGTTATTTTTGTTATTTTACCCATATTTGCCTCCTTCAATATTATATTCAAACAAGGAGATGTTGTTTTTATTAAGATTTTATTAAAGTAAGTAAGCGATGTAGATTTCTTAAATATTTCTTGGGCACTTGATTTTTATTAAAAATTAATTATAATAGCTTTAACAAAACATTGGGACGTTGGTATGGGTTTAAAAAGAATAGATAAAACAAGTGCTGTTCCTCTTTACCTTCAAGTCTCTGAGGGCATTAGAGAACTTATCGAAAATCAAACCTGGAGACAAGGTGAGCCTATACCATCAGAAAATGAACTTATGGAAATGTTTAATGTAAGTAGAAATACTGTAAGACAAGCCGTATCAAGATTGATTGCCATGGGTTATCTTTACATAGAGAAGGGAAAAGGAACATTCGTATCAAAAATATTTTTTAACCATCCAACCGATAGGCTTCTTGGATTTTCAGAAGAGATGAAATTGCAAGGGTTTGACCCTATATCAAAAATTTTAAAATCAGGAGTCTTTGAAGCTTCCGAGGAGATTGCAAAAGAACTCCTTATAAATAATGGCGATAAGGTTTATGTATTAAAGAGGCTTCGTTATTCGAATGGACTTCCCATATCAATTGAGGAAGCATTTATAAAGTATAATAGTTTTGAGGGCTTACTTGACGGTTTCAATGAAAGTAGCTCTCTTTATAGCACATTTATGGAAAAATTTGGCGTGCAGCCATACTATGCAGAAGAAACTGTCGAGGCATCACTTGCAAATCAAGAAGAAACAGTGCTTTTAAATGTAAAGGTTGGCTCTCCTGTTTTTAGAATAAAGAGGCGTTCTTTTGATAGGTCTGGAGAAATTTTGGAATTTGTCAAATCAGTTTACAGGGGAGACATTTATAGGATTAATTTACATTTAAGGAGAATCGTGTGAAATTAGGGATTGATCTTGGGGGAAGCAAGATTAGGTTAGCGGTAGTTCATGATGGTATTATTGAAAGTAAGGTTATTGATTATCCTGGAAACCCCACTTCTTCAAAGGATATTAAAGATAGGCTTTTTGATGCAGTAAAGTCTCTTGAAAAAGAACATTTTGAACTCATTTCAGTAAGCATGGCAGGAGGGCTTCAAGAAGGTTTTAGGAATATAGTAAAGGATGCGCTTAAACATTATTCTCAAAATATTTTTATTTTCCCAGATATAAAGGTTGTCCATTTTAGTTTCTTTGAAGAAGGCGATGGAGTTGTTGTTATTTCTGGAACGGGCTCCTCGATTTATGGAAAAAAAGGAAAAGCTGAATTATTCTATGGTGGGCTTGGTTTTGCAATTTCTGATGTGGGCTCCGGGTTTGATATAGGAAGGAACTACCTTTCAAAGGGACTTTCTCAAATGCAACTTGGTAATCACAAAAAAGAGGCAAAAAATATTATTAAATATTTTTCTCAGAGTAATGTGAATGCGATTATAGAAACGATTTATGAAGGCAATGTTGTTAAGAATATTGCCGATTTTAGTGTGTTTGTTTTGAAAAATGATCCATTAAGCGGAATTGTTCGTAGTTCTTCTTCAAAACTTGCAAAAGAGACACTAAAGGTTATTGAGAATCTTGACTTTGAAACTGTAAATGTTGGTCTTGCAGGAGGCGTTTTTGAAAATTCAAAGGTTTTTAGCGAAGTATTTTTAGGCGTGCTTTCGAAGAGGGTAAAAGTGAATGTTGTTAAAAGGAAAACATCAAATGAAATTGCTTCAATACTTATGGCGGAGAAGGGGATTAAAAATGTTTGAGAACGATCTTGATCTTAAAGAGATAAAACAACTTTCAAAAATGTTTTTGGAGGATCATAAAAAGGTATTTGATGCAATTGATGGTGCATTAGAAAAGATTAATGAGGTTATTGAAGAAGTTGTAAAAGTAATTGAAAATGGCGGAAGAATATTTTACATCGGTGCAGGAACAAGCGGAAGAATTGCCGTCCTTGATGCTTCGGAAATTGGTCCAACATTCTCGCGAAAGGATCTATTCATTCCAATTATGGCAGGTGGTTTAAAGGCAGTTTTTACTCCAAAAGAGAATCTTGAAGATGACGAGAATCTTGGTGTTGAGGAACTTAAAAAGAGAAAGTTCAAAGCAAACGATTTTTTGATTGGCATTACTGCAAGTGGAAAAACACCTTTTGTTATTGGTGCCTTAAAGTATGCAAACTCAATTGGTTCAAAAACTGCTATTGTTGCAAACAGTAAAGTGCAATATGATTTTGTTTCTCACCATGTAATTCTTGAAACAGGAGAAGAGTTTATCATTGGCTCTACGCGTTTAAAGGCTGGAACTTCTCAAAAGATCGTTTTGAATATGATTTCTACAATATCTATGATGAAGTTGGGTTATACCTATGGAAACCTTATGGTAAGCGTAAATCCAACAAACAAAAAACTCATTGAAAGAGCTTCTAATATTGTTTCAACAGTAAGTGGTGTTGAGTATTCAAAAGTCTTAGAGCTTGTAAAACAAGTTAAGGATCCAAGAGTTGCCCTTATAATGCTTAAACATGGTGTTTCTGAAAAAGAGGCAAAAGAGATGTTAAAAAAGAATAACTTCTCTTTTAGGAAGGCATATGGGTAAGGTTGGGCTTGACAGAGTTAATAGAACTTTTCGCAATTTTGCTTTATTTACTAATGCTTCGGGTATAAATTCAAAACTTCTTAGAAATATAGAAATACTTGATCCTGCATTTATCCTAACAGGAGAGCATGGTTTGTATTTAGAGGCAGATAGAGGTAAGAGTTTTTCTTTAATGGAGGATGACTTCAGTGGAAAACCTGTATACCCCATTTATCCAGATATTAACGAGGATTTGTTTGATAAAGTGGAAGGGGTAGTTATTGATATTCAAGATGTAGGTGTAAGATGCTTTACATTTATTTACAATCTAAAGAAGATTATCGAAATTGCCTCAAGAAAGTCGCTTAAAGTTGTTGTGCTTGATAGATTTAATCCTATTGGAAGAAGCTTTGGAAGTGTTTGTGAGAAAGAGAGCATCGTATGTCCCATGGGAATTCCATTTCTTTATCCATTTTCCATTGGAAAGCTTGCAAGAATTTTTTCTAAACCATTTTCCTTGAATATTGAAGTTATTGAAACAGAAGGTGCTTTAACCTACGAAGAGATGGAAAAGTTTTTGTCAAATGTTTCTCAAAATTTAAATTCCTACCAATCGGTTTTGCTTTATCCTGCGCTTGTTTTCCTTGAAGGCTTTCAAGATGTTTCTGTTGGTAGAGGCACAAATAAGCCTTTTAGGATGGTTTTGTCAAAAGAGAATATCGCCTCCGTTTTAGAGACATTCCTAAAAGGTTTAGGTATAAACGGAGTCTATTTCAATAAAACTATTTCTAAGCCTTGCTTTGATACACTTGCAAACGAAAGACTTTTTGGGATTGAATTTTTTGTCTATGATAAGGATGTCTTTGATCCAGTTTTGTTGGGATTTAACCTGTTTAAGTTTTTCTATGAAAGGGGTTATAAACTTTCCTATGATGAAAGTGGCACTCCTTTTATTGAACTTATTTATCCTCACTTACTTGAAGCAGTAGAATCGCAAAGCTTATTTGAATTTTATAATAGCGAAAATGAAATGGGAAAAGCGTTTTTAAGTAAAAATTTTTAAATAATTTTTGAAGGAGGTGCGTATGAAGAAGTTAGTTTTGTTGTTTTTGGTTGTGTTGCTTCTTGCAAGTAGCTTTTTTGTCTTACCAATTCAAGCTGCAACACAAGGTTTTTCTGATGTAAAAGAGGACTACTGGGCGTACGAGGCTATTAACTACTTGAGTGGAAAAGGAATTCTTACAGGTGTTGGAGGTGGTTTATTTAAACCAGATGATCCAGTAACAAGAGAACAACTTGCAAAGATCATCTGTATTGCAAAGGGAATTTCTGAATATAAACCTGCTAAGCCAACATTTAAGGATGTTTCACCTTCATCTTGGTCCTATGGTTATGTTGAGGCAGCGGTAAAGTCTGGTTATGTCAAAGGTTTTTCAGATGGCACTTTTAGACCAAAGGACAACATAAAGAGGGCAGATCTTGCCGTTCTTTTGGTAAGGGTTATGGGAAAGGAAGTCGAGGCACAAAAATACACTGAACCACTTACATTTTCAAACGATGAGGCTTCAATTCCAAAGTATGCGGTTGGTGCAATGAGCCTTGCCTACAATAACCACTATCAGTTGCTTAACTATAGAGAGGGAAGAAACGTTAAACCAAATGAAAGTGCAACAAGAGCCGAAGTTGCATATGCAGTCTTTAGGGTTTTAAAACCAGTGAAAGTTGGTGGCACTGTTAACCTTGCTTCTGGATCCGAGGCAGACTCTCTCTTCTTACCTCTTGCAACAATTGGTGCTTCTGGTGACTATTGGCTTCTTCAATTCACGAATCTTATAGGGCTTGATGAAAATGAGAATGTTTATCCGCTTGCAGCAAAGGAAGTTCCAACTGTTCAAAATGGTCTTGTACAACTTTATGAAGTAAATGGCGAAAAGAGAATGAAAGTTACATATCACCTAAGAGGTGGTTTAAAGTGGTCTGATGGGACACCTGTTACGGTAAATGACTATATCTTTACTGAAAAATTACTTGCCGATCCTAAAGTAAAGGTTGTTTCTGCTTCAAGTATGTGGGCAAACTTCATTGACCATGTTGAAGCACCAAATAGTTCAACTCTTGTTTACTACTATAAAGTAGTTGACCCACAGTACATATTAGGGAGAGGAGTATTACCTGCGCATATACTAAAGCCAATTTACGACAAGGATCCATCACTTATTAACACATGCGATTTCAACACAAAACCAGTTGGAAACGGACCTTTCATGTTGGAAAGTTGGGTAAAGAACTCCTACATCTCTTTTGTCAGGAATCCATACTATCCTTGGGGGCAGCCTCTTGTTGATAGAATTGTTATTAAGTACATACCTGATTCTAATACAAGACTTGCAAACCTTATGGCAGGAACTATATTGGCAAGTAGCATTGACCCACAACAGGTATCAGTGTTAAAGAATAGCAATAAATTCAATGTGTATGTTTCATTTAGTGAAGGTGGACTTACCTATATTGGTTGCAATACAGCCAATCCGCTTCTTTCTGATAAGAGAGTAAGGCAGGCAATAGCCTATGGAATTAATATGGAAGGTTATGGAAAACAATACTATGGTTTTGATGTGCCAAGAGCAACAGGACCTATAATGAAGAGTTCCTGGGCGTATAATCCAAATGCAAAGAAATACTACTATGATATCAATAAAGCAAAGGCACTCCTTGCAGAGGCTGGCTTTAAGATGGGACCAAACGGTGTGCTTGTTTCAAGTGATGGAAAAGAGTTTGTCGTAACCTTAGGCACGACAACTGCAACTTCTGCAAAGCAAATTGGTGTATTTATTCAGTCAGAGCTTCAGAAACTTGGTATTAAGGTAAATCTTGCATCATATCCAATTTCAACTTACTATGGAAGAGTTATTCCACAGGGACAAGTTGACCTTTACTTTGCAGGATGGATAGAAGACCCACTCTTCCCAGGCAAACTTGATTCCTACAAATGTGATCAAATCCCGACACCAGAGAATAACTATTCAGGATTGAACTGGTCAAGATGGTGCAACAAAGATGCAACAAATTATGCAAACCTTGCCTATTCTACTCTTGATAGAGAACTTGCAAAGAAGTACTATTGGAAATTCCAAGAAATATACACAGAAGAACTCCCAGAGATTCCTTGGCTTGAAAGAGTAGGAATTTCTGCAATAAGAAAGGAATTTAAGAACTATATCGGTTCAAAGGGCGGCATTAATAGATTTACATGGAATGCCTCCTTCTGGTATTTAGATAACTAATGCGAAAAGGGGAGAGGGTTTTTCGCCCTCTCCTTTATGTGGAGGATTCGATGAAGCAGTATATAACAAGAAGAATTTTAATACTTATACCTGAACTTTTTGCTATAACTTTCATAGCGTTCATCTTCTATAGCCTTATGGGAGATCCTTTTGCTGAGTTAAGAGCTAATCCTTTCATAAATCAAAGCTATGTGCAGTATCTTGAGAAGGCTTATGGGTTTGATAAGCCAGTTATTGTAAGATACTTCTTTTGGCTTTCTCAAATTTTAAGGGGTAATTTCGGTATATCTGCCGTAACTGGTGAGAAGGTGATAGATTTAATTAAAAGGGCAATGCCCATAACACTTTCCATAAATATATTTACCTTTACATTTTCCCTTGTAGTAGGAGTAATCATAGGATTCTTTACTGCCTTAAGGCAAAGATCGTTCATTGATAACTTCTTTACAGTCCTCTCCTATATTGGTCTTGCAATGCCAACTTTTTGGTTTGCCCTGATGCTTATGATCCTTTTCTCGGTAAAATTCCATTGGCTTCCTCCCGGCGGTTTTATGACACCTGGAATGGAGAATGCTCCATTTTTTGCAAGATTTCTTGATAGATTGAAATATATCGTTATGCCATTTATAGTTTTGGGATTTGGAGGACTTACTGGTTGGGTTAGATATACTCGTTCATCTGTCCTTGAAATGCTTAAAAAGGATTATGTAAGAACTGCACGTGCAAAAGGACTTCCAGAAAGTGTTGTTTTGCGAAAGCATGTTTTTAGAAACTCTCTCAATCCGATTGTTACACTTTTTTTCCTTTCGTTTCCGGGCTTTTTCAGTGGTTCTGCGATAGTAGAGCAGATATTTTCAATTCCCGGCATGGGAAGTTTAGTTATTGGTGCAGTTATGAATAATGACTATATGGTTGCAATGGCTTCGCTTGTTTTCTATTCAACAGTACTTGTTTTATCTCTTCTTATTGCTGATATTGCCTATGTATTCCTTGATCCAAGAGTTAAATTTAGCTGAGGTGAGTGATGCAAGAAATTGAGATTCAAGAAATCGAAAAAAAGAAAGAAGCTTCTACATATTTTAAAAAGGTCATAGAAAGGCTTAAAAAAGATAAACTTGCAATGGTATCTCTCTTTTTCCTAATACTTATTTTTCTCTTTGTTATTGTTGGTCCAATTGTTTATAGGGTTGACCCAAATCAAATTAAGTTAAATGAAGTTTTACAACCACCAAGTAGACTTCACCCCTTAGGCACCGATGAAAATGGTAGAGATGAGCTTGCACGCTTGATGTATGGAGGACGTATTTCACTTTTGATTTCATTTGCGGTTACTTTTATTACTGGTTTAATTGGTGCTTTCATTGGGATATTTGCTGCATACAAAAAGGGATTTGTAGATCTAACTCTTATGAGAATAAATGAGATTATGATGACAATCCCTGAATTTCCCATCCTTGTTGTTGCTGCAAAGATAAGAATCGTTCCGAGTTCTATTTTAAAGCTCATCATTATCCTTGTTATCTTTGGATGGGTGGGTATTGCAAGAATTGTGCGTGGTGAAGCACTGAGCGTTGTAGAAGAGCAGTATGTTGAGGCAGCAAAGGCAATTGGTGCATCTGATATGAGGATTATTTTTAAGCATATTCTTCCAAATACTTTCCATATTCTCATTGTTTGGTCAACCCTTAGATTAGGTGGAGTAATACTTTCTGAGGCTTCACTTTCATTCTTTGGTTTAGGAGTACAGCCACCTACGGCAAGTTGGGGTAATATGCTTATAAACGCGCAGACCTATATCTGGAATGCTCAGTGGCTTGTTTTTATACCTGGTTTTATGATTTTTATTACAGTGCTTCTCTTCAATTTTGTAGGTGATGGATTGAGAAACGCTATGGATCCCAAATTCTTCAGGTAAAAATGGAGATAGGATTTTCAACAATAGGTTTTCTTTTGAATAATGTAGAGCTTAAAGCTAATGATAATATAGATTTTGTAGATGAGGTTGAGGTAGTATTTGACTTGGGGGTGGATTCACTTCCCAAATTGAATAAACCAATAAAAATACATGCGCCTTACTTTTATACAAATCTTGCAAGCCTCTCAAAGAGACATCTAAAGTTTAGTTTAGATGAAATTTCAAGGGTGCTTGATTTCGGGTTTGATACAGTTGTTCACGAGGGAGGTTTTACAACAAGGTTTGATGGATATATTGAAAAGTCAGTTAAGATTATGGAAACTTCTTTTGAGTTTCTTACTTCAAAATACACGAATATCATTTTAGAGAACACAACTAATTCTCTATTTTCCAATTTTGAAGAGTTTTTGGATTTTTTTATGAACTTTAATGTAAATTTCTGTTTTGATATCTCTCACTATTTTATAAAAGAGGACAAATTCAATAAACCAATACTTCTTAAAGATAAATATCTTGAAAGAATTAGAAAGGTTCATATAAGTGATACCGTTCAAGGGAAGGATTTGCATTTGCCAATTGGTTCAGGTAATGTGGATTTTAGGCTTGTTCAAGCATTTTTGAAAGACTTAAAAGATGATGTTTCGGTTGTTATAGAAAGCATTCCCAGAGGGTCAAATGTTTTTGATTTTTATAGAGAAGAAATAGATAAACTTAAGGAGATAATCTATGGCTGACATTGGAAAGATTTTCCTTTTTGGTTTTGAGGAGCCAGTTATATCAGTTGAGAGGTTGAAGTTTTTTAAGAAAATTGGAGCTAAATATTTTATTCTCTTCAAAAGAAATATTGAGCATTTAAAAGAAAATATCGATATCCTTAAAAATGAATTTGATAACCCGATCATTTCAGTTGATGGAGAAGGGGGCATTGTAAGAAGAATTAGCGAGTTTGATGACTTTATGTTTTCAAATATGAATTTGGGGTCTTCATTTGATCCACACTACGCAAAAGAGACCTATTTTAAGATGGGTCAAATTCTTTTAGAGAAGGGAATAAACATGAATCTTGCACCTGTTGTAGATGTATATCTAACTGAGGGGAATACCATAAGTATAAGAAGTTTCGGCGGTTTTGTTGATATGGTTTCTGAATTTTCTTTAAATGCAATTGAAGGACTTCATAAAGCACATGTTTATGCAGTTGCAAAACACTTTATTGGATATGGTGGGGTTAAGATTGACCCTCATAAAACTATTCCTTCATTTGAACTTGACTATCCCTATTTTGAAATGGCACTTAAACCTTTTGAAGCAGTTAAAGATGTATCAGATTTTATTATGACCGCTCATATAATTGTTCCTTTCATTGATGACCTACCTATTACATTCTCAAAGAAGGGTATATCACTTTTAAGAGAATTCTATAAAGGTCCCATTATGACGGATGATCTTGAGATGGGTGGAGCAAATGTATTTCCTTTAGAAGAAATTCCTGTAAAAGCACTTCTTGCAGGAAACGATATGCTTTCTGTTTGTAGCTTGTTTGAAGTGCAAAAGACAATGGTTAGTGCAATAGAAAAATCACACATAAATATTGATGAACATATAGAGCGTATAGAAGGGTTAAGGAAGTTTGATGACTCAAATTTGGAAGAGATTTCCTTACGGAACGAAAGATTTGTAACGCTTTATAAAGATGAGAATTTTATAGGTACAAAGAATTTCAAATTCATAGTAATTTCAAGTTTGAAAGAGCATTTTGGATCCAAAGCATTTTTGCACTTTTCAATAGAACCTAATGAAGATGAGAAAAATAATATTCTTTCAAATCTAAAAAGCGATGATAATGTTGTCATAACTGTTTACAACGCCTTTAATAATCCGAAACAAGTTGAACTTGTAGAAAGTATAAAGAGGATTGTTAAAAATGTCTGTGTCATAATTTTAGGAGACCCATTTGATAGACAACTATTTACATTTGCTGATTGCATTGTCCTTACCTATTCGCCATTACCAAAAATTGTAGAAGTTGCACTAAATGTAGTAAAAGGAGAATACAAGGCTATGGGGAGGCTTCCTGTATGAATATAGAAACAGTAGTGGAAGAGGCTTTAAAGCAAAAGATAGCAACTGCAATCGGCGTTTCTGTTGTAAAAAGTGATAGAGTGCTTTTTGAGATTGTTAGGGGCAAGACAGAAGAAAATGGAGATTTTATAACAAATGAGACCCTTTTTGATCTTGCATCTCTTACAAAGGTTGTCTTTACAACACCGTACATTTTAAAATTGGTTGAGGAGGGTTTTTTATCCATAAATGATCCAGTATCTCTTTATATTGAAGGATTCCCAGGTAATATTACGCTAAAAAATCTTTTAACTCATACAGCAGGTTTAAAGGCTTGGCTTCCTATTTTTGCGTCTAACTTGCAGGCTTCAAATGACAGACCTTATGAAGTGGAAGAAATTAAAAAGGAAGAAGCAATTGAAAAAATTCTTAAGTATGGTATTGAAAGACCACCAGATAAACAAGTTGAATATAGTGATTTAGGATTTATTTTGTTAGGTTTTATCATTGAAAAGATAACGAATAAATCCTTGAAAGAAAATGCGCGTAGTTTCTTTGATGATCTGTTAATGTATGATACTGGTTTTGAAGTTAAAGGTTCAGTATGTGCAACCGAAGTTCTTAATGGGAAGAGGCTTAAAGGTGTTGTTCATGATGAAAATGCTCGTGCATTGGGTGGAGCAAGTGGTCATGCAGGACTCTTTTCTAACCTTAAAGATCTTGAACAGTACTCAAAATTCATTTTAAATAAAGGTTTTGTTTCATCGAAGAGAATTCTTATTGAAGATTCGATAAGACTTATGAGGGAGTCTTTTACGGGTGGCTTAAAACCAGAGCGCACAATTGGTTTTGTAAAGGGGAAGTTTCTTAGTGGTGGTCCTGACTTTGCATCCGATGACTCAATAGGTCATACAGGCTTCACTGGGACTTCAATTTTCTTTGATTTTGAAAAGGATATTTCCATCACAATTCTTACAAATAGAGTTTATTTTGGAAGAGATAATAACAAGCATATGCATTTAAGAAGAGTGATAGGCAATCTTGTCTATAAGGAGATACTATGAAGGCAATTGGCATAATGAGTGGTACATCTCTTGACGGTGTAACAATATCTCTCATCGATTCTCTTGAGGATGCAAGGGATTTAAAGGTTCTTCATTATAAGACATATCCATACGATGCACAGTTGAAATTGAGAATAAAAGAGATTTCAGAAAGGGGAATTGTAGGAGAAGTTTCTGATTTAAACTACGAACTTGGAGAATTGTTTTCAAAACTTTTGGAGAGATTTTTAAACGAGTTTGGCATTGATAGTAGTGATATTTTTGTTGTGGGACTTCATGGACAGACGATTTATCACAATGACGGCATTTCAACACTTCAAATTGGAGAGCCAGCTTTTATTGCCTTGAGAAATCACATTGATGTAGTTTCCAATTTCAGGGCAAAGGATATTGTACTTTCTGGAACTGGTGCTCCGTTAATTCCATTTTTTGATTTTCTCTATTTTAAAAGATTTTCACCAATTGCGCTTGTTAATTTAGGAGGTATTTCAAATATCACTTTTATTCCTGATGAAGATCCTCAAAGTGTCATAGCCTTTGATATGGGACCCTGTAATATGGTGCTTGATTATGCCTCGCAAGTTTTGTTTGGAAGTGATTTTGACAAAAATGGAGAGTTTGCAAAAAAGGGAAAAGTAATTGAGGAGATGCTTGACTTTCTTAAAGGAAATGAGTTTATAATTAGAAATCCTCCAAAGAGTGCTGGAAGAAATGAGTTTGGAGAAGCGTTTATGAAAGACTTACTTGAAAGATTTAATTATATAGATAGGTTTGATTTCATAGCTACGCTCAATCAGTTTGTAGCCTTTGCAATATGGTATTCAATTGAAACATTTATTAAGTCAAAACCAAAATATGTTGTTTTATCAGGTGGGGGCGCAAACAACAAAACTCTTGTTAACAACTTAAAGAGACTACTTAAAGGAATTGAATTAAAATTATCAGATGAGTTTGGTCTGCCATCTGAGGCAAAAGAATCTGTTGCTTTTGCGCTCTATGCAATGAGAAGTAAGTTAAAACTTAAATCTCACCTTCCGCAAACAACGGGCAGTAAATCTCAATACATAATGGGGGAAATAACATATGGAGAATAATTATTTTATGTATAACGAAATCCATGAAGAATTAAAAATATTGAATGACTACAAGAAAAGAGAAGATTTTTTGTCAATAAAAGACGAAATACTTTCCTTTAATCCATGTTCTTTTATGATTGCTTCTCGTGGGACTTCTGATAATGCCTCAGTTTTTGGAAAGTATGTTATTGAGTCAACTTATAAAATTCCTGTATCGTTTGCATCTTTTTCACTATTTACTTGGTATAATAGCTATCCTCATTTGGAAAGGGTAATTGGAATCGGGGTAAGTCAATCAGGCGAAACACAAGATGTAATAAAAGTGATTGAGAGCTTTAATAATGCAGGGAGTTTAACAATTGGTATCACAAATAGTATTAGTTCAACGCTTGCAAAGATTTCTAAAATTGCGTTTCATCTGAATGCGGGCGAGGAAAAGAGCATTGCTGCAACGAAGACATATTTTGCCTCTCTTTTATTTTTTCTTGGTCTTGCAAATGCCTTTAAGAAAGTTGTTGATTTTGATTCTATTACAGATTCTGTGAGTCATGTTTTTTATAATTCCAACATCATTAAAGATCTTGTCGTACGGTACAGGTTTGCCAAAAATTTTATCATTCTTGGTAGAGGATTTAACTATCCGAATGCGCTTGAATTTGCTCTCAAACTTAGAGAAACAAGTCTTGTGAATGCAATTGGTTATTCATCTATTGATTTTTTACATGGACCAATTGCTTCCCTTTCTTCTGAAACACCTGTTATTTTCCTTATGCCGAAAGATGAAACGTTTCCTTCTAATTTAGAGATTCTTCAAGTACTTATCTCTTACAATGCACATGTACTTGTTATAACCGATGGAGAAGTTCCTAAGGGTGTTTTATCTTTTAATATAAAGGGGAGCAATACTCTTGAATATCCAATTGCAATTGCAACATTTTTACAACTCTTCTCGTTTTATCTTTCCGTTGAGAAACAATTAAATCCGGATAAGCCAGAGAGATTAAGGAAGGTGACATATGGAATCTGAAAATACAATTGTTTTTAAGGTATCAAGAATATACCTACCTCAATATCTTGAAGGTGAATTTTTTATTTATGTTAAAGATGGTGTTATAACTCAAATTACAAGAGAAAATCATACAAGAAATTTTATAGACTTAACGGATTATATTGTTGCTCCTGGTTTTGTTGATGTGCATATACACGGTTTTGAAGGTTTCGATGTTTCAAATGGAGGAATGGATGCAGTAATAGAGATGTCAAATAGACTTCCTAAAACAGGAGTTGTTGCTTTTCTTCCAACATTTGTAAGCCTACCTTTTGAGAATCTAATAGGGAAACTGAAAGAGATTGATTTGGGTTATAAGAATTTCAAGGCAATTCCTTTAGGAGTGCATATTGAAGGTGCTTTTATTAATCCAAAGAAAAAAGGTGCAATGGATGAAAGATTTTTCTTAGAAGGAAATGTTGAATTAGCAGAAAAACTCATCCAATTTGGGAATGTGAAAATGTTTACCGTTGCTCCTGAAATTCCTAATGCACTTAATTTGATAAGATTTTTAAATAGCAGAAATATTAAGGTTTCAATTGGACATACTGAGGCAACTTTTGATGAAGTAAAAGAAGCGTATGCAAATGGTGCGGATTCAATTACACATCTTTTTAATGCGATGGCACCTTTTAATCACAGGGAACCATCTGTGATTGGAGCATCTTTTTACTTTGATTTTTACTTACAGATTATTGCAGATACTCATCACACCTCAAAATATGTCTTAAAATTACTTAAACCATACAGCAATAGAGTTGTTCTTATAACTGATGCAATTGAAGCAACAAATCTCGGTGAGGGAATTTATAAGTTAGGTGGCTTTGAAGTTTATGTGAAGGATGGTGAAGCAAGGCTTTCAAATGGCACACTTGCAGGCTCTGTTTTAACTATGGATAGGGGATTCAAAAATCTTATCCAATATGGTAATTTTTCAGTAGAAGAGGCAGTTAAATCTTCCTCTTTGAATCCTTTAAAAAGTATTTCTGAACTTTCATTTGGTGAGATAAAGGAGAACAAACTTGCAAACTTTGTTTGTCTTGATGAATCTTATACTGTTCGAAAAACAGTTATAAAAGGAAAGATTGTTTACGAGAAATGATAAATTTGCTTCTTTTTCTTGTAAGCACTTATCATGTTGCCGGGTGGTAAAAAGCGGGAAAAGCCTCAAAAGAAATATACTTGTGCATATAACTATGCTCTTTTAAATCTAGTGAAGCAAATCAAGATACAAGTTTAGAAAAATATGCTCCAAAAACTTGCAATTTTTTCAAAAAAGCACTAAACTTTTTAGAGTGATAAAAAATCGCTCGATTTAGGTGCAAGACTAACTTAGGACAAGAGCGCTTATATGAGAGCTTTTTTTAACACAGTTTGTGACGAACCGCCTATAGTAATTATATCAATCAGTAGAAGAGAAGATGGAAGAAGAAAAGACACAACGGATAACATATCTGGAGGTTGAAAGTTGACAAGCTCTAAGAACCCGCCTTTAAAATAAAAATTATGGAG